>JAYRNS010000076.1:0-6565 GCA_041912075.1 Anaerolineae bacterium | reverse complement strand
CGGCCAGATAATGATCCGCCAGCCAGGGCAGTGGCGGCCAAGTCTCAGTGCGACGCTCCACACGATCGAGCATTGCCAACCAGTGCGGATGGCGCTTCGCCCACGGTTCTACATACGACGGTGGCAGCAGCGCACCCAGCGCACCTACGCGCCGCAGCTGAAAGCTGGCACCCATCGCCTGGCGCAGCGTGCCAATCGTTGGGTAACGAATCGTCAAACCCCGCCAGACCACACCGGCTGGCCGCAGGCGGCGCAGTGCCGTCCGCACCTGGCCGTGCCCCAGATACCAGACCCATTCCCAGGGCACCCACGGACCCATGACGCACAAAACGGCCCAGCCGCCCGGCCGCACGACCTGGGCCAGCCCTTGGGTGACCGCGTCCAGATCGCGCACACAATTCAGCCCGCCAAAGTTCGACAGAACCCCATCGAACGGCGGTTCGTGGTGCAGTGCCGGCCCCAGGTCCTCGATTGCCAGCTGGCGCACGGTGACGCGTGCTGTCAGACCGCGTCGCCGCGCTTTGTCTCGGGCTACCTCCAACATGGCAGGTGACACGTCGGTGGCCAGGACCGTGACACCCCGTGCGGCCAGGTGAACGGCATCCTCACCCGTGCCGCAGTTGAGCTCCAGGACACGGTCACCCGCACGCGCGTGACTGTCCAACCGCCGCCACACCGCCCGCCGCATGCGCCGGCCGATGGCACTGGTTGTAAAATCGTCATCATACGTCGTGGCCAGCGTATCGAACGGGGATGTGGATGTGTTGGCCGGCGCGGTCTGGCTGTCAGACCGCACGCTCGCTGCATCCTGCGTCATGCTTCGATGTCGTGCGCCACGGCCAGCAGGTTGCGCCTGGCTTCGTCGGCGACGGCCTGCAGCTGCTGTGCCTCGGTGGGGTTCGAGCCGTTGAGCCGGTAGGCGGCCACCTCGTTGCGCAGCCACTGGTCGGCATAGCGGTAGTACTGCCGGGTATGGCGCCCCTGGACCACGTAATCACGATCGGTGGCATCGACCCAGTCTTTGTCGAGACGCAGACTCGGCGCAATCTGCTTGTAGTACGGTGTATTTTTGATGGGATAAGCCACTGTGGTGAAGAAAATGTTGGGGTTGGCCTTTTTGACGTGTTCGATGGTGGCTTCGATGTCGACCAGCTCTTCCCCCTCATACCCCCACATGAGAAACATACCGACCTCGATGCCGTACCGCTGGGCGGTTTTGGTGGCCCACTGCACCTGTTCGGCTGTGACGCCGCGCTGCATGGCATCCAGGACACGCTGGCTCCCACTTTCAGAGCCGATCCAGATGCGGTAACAGCCCATGTCGGCCAGGGTGGCCAGGACCTCTTCCTTCATCATGCGGTCGGCGCGCGAGATTGTCTCGAACGGCAGACGCAGGTTGCGCCGTTTGAGCTCGGCGGCATAGTCGCGCAGCCAGCGATGGCTGATCGTAAACACGTCGTCGGCGTACCAGACCTGTTCGGGGTGGTAAGTCTCGGCGATGTGCTGCACCTCGGCGGCACAGTCCAGGTGGTTGCGCCGGCGGTGGGTGTAACCAAAGACCGCGTGCGAGCACCACTTGCACTTGTAAGGGCAACCGCGCGCGGTGATGAGGTTGACGCTGCCCATACCGTGATGCGTGCGCCACACGTCGACGTACGCCTTCAGATCGATCTGCTCCCGATCCGGCCAGGGCAGGCTGTCGATGTCGGCCACCTGTGCCCGCTCGGCGTTGGTGACGATTTGGCCATCCTCGTCGACAAAGATCGTGCCGTCGATGCCGTGCAGCCGGTGCGGGCCGCGCTGTGCCAGTGCCGGCAGCAGCTCGCTGAGGGTGATCTCCCCTTCACCAACAACGATCACCTGGGCACCATGGGCCAGGTACTCCGCGGAGTAGTTAGCCGATTCCGGACCCCCACAGATCACTGTCCAGTGGTGCCGCCGGGCTTCTTGCATGATCCAGGCAATGTTACCGCGGGTGATGAGATTGGTGTAAATACCCAGCACCCCCCCTGGCTCCGCGGCCAGTCGTGCCGTCAGCTCAGGTTTGCTGCGGAACGTCGAATCAAAAATCTCGACGCCAAAACCGGCCCGGCGCAGGTAGGCCGAGATGTAGAGAAGCCCCAGGGTGGGGTAAGGCTTCATGATTTGCTGTTCTTTTTCGTCTTCCCACAGAAAGTAGCCGTGGGTCAGCAGGATGTCGGGCATGTGGTTCTCCTCGACGCTAGTTCCAGTCCTTGCTCAGGTCTGGTGCTGCCGGCATTGCATAGGGCTTGTTGATCACGGTCGGCGCGGCGCTGCGTTCCTGCACTTCGAGGCGTCCCAGCTCGAGCCACTCGGCGTTGAGGTGGTCGAGGTCTGCGAGTAGATCGGCATCGACGATGGTGGGACCGTGTCCGTTGCTGTGCTGGCGTGCTGCAGCCGCCAGGCGCTGCCGTACCTCTAAGTCACGATGCAGCACACGGTGCAGCTTGCGGTAGAAAGGCGATTTGTACGTACCCTGAAACATCATGGCCAGGTCGTTGCTGTCGACCCAGTTGGTTTTGGCGCCCAGCTGTTCCTTGACCATCTCGTGGAACTTGGTGCCCGGCAGCGGATAGCTGACGCTGACCCCAATGTTGTCGGGTAGAGTCTCGCGCACGAGTTGGACAGTGGCCATGATGTCTTCAAAGGTTTCGCCGGGATAACCAAACTGGATAAAGAAGCAGGCCTTGATACCGGCCTCGTGCAGACGCTGGCGCGCCACCTTGATCTGGCCGACGCGAGTCCCCTTGTCCATGGCATCGAGAATTTTCTGGCTGCCGCTTTCGGCCCCCATCCACACTTCCACGCAGCCCGCCTGGGCCAGACCGGTCACCGCCTGTTCGGTCATCAAATCGACACGTGACTGGATCATAAACGGGATGGCGGCCTCGCGCGCCGCGACCTCGCGGCCAAATTCCGCCACCCACTGCGGGCGCAGGCCAAAGATATCGTCGGCAAACCAGATGTGATCAGGTTTGATGACGCGTTTGATAAAAGCCATTTCTTCGGCCACGTTGGCCGGCGAGCGCATGGCGTACCGCTGCCCCCAGATCGGTTTGGCGCACCAGTTGCAGTGAAAAGGGCAGCCACGCGTGCTGACCATATTGAGGCTAAAATAGCCATGGGCGCGTGTCCAGGCCGCACGATAGCGCTCGGCGTCGATCAGGTCCCAGGCTGGAAAGGGAAACCGGTCGGGGAATCGTTCGGGACCACGTTTGCCGGTGAAGACCAGCTCATCATGCCCGGGCATGGATGGCAGCACCAGACCGTGGATGGTGGTAATGTCTGCCTGGCTGCGGCCGGTCAACACGTCGAGCAGCTCGCGCAGCGTGTGGTCGGGTTCCCCGGTGATGACGTACTGGACGCCGCAGGCGGCGTAGAGTTCGGGATGATCGGTGACATCCGAACCGGAGGCAATGACGGTGGCGCCCAGGGCACGCGCGGCCTGGCTCATGTGGCAGGCGGCTTCACGCATGCGTACCAGGCACATCTTGCTCAAGAAGTTGAAATTGTCTTCGTATAGCGCGACGACACGCGGACGGTGTTTCTCAAGCGCCGCCACGAACTCGTGTTCGCCGTCGGCCAACATCGCATCGAACAATGCCACAGAATAGCCCTCGCTGCGTAAATAGCTGGCGGCATAGAGGGTGGCCAACGGCGGATAGGGCCGCATCTTTTCGATCTGCTTGGCATCGTATTTGAGAAAGTAGGAATGGGCGAGTAGAATGTCAACCATGGCCGTACAAAAGGCTCCAGCTTAGGGTTTGAGATTACCGGTCTGGGCAACGTTGCCATGCAAACGCCGGGGCACCAGGAAACGGGTTCTGATCCTACCAGGTGTCCAGGCTGAAACCTGCGCGCTCATACACCGAGTGCCGGTGCAGGGCTGATGTTCGGTGTCAGGCTCGCGGTACCGGCACGAGTGAGTGCAAAGTCACCCTGGAAACGGTATAGATTGACGTGCTGGCCATCGTGGGTTGCACCGCTGTGTGAGGTCGTTATGATAAGACTTTTCAGCCTGGCTGTCAAGTTTGTAATAAAAGCTACACCAATGAGAAAAATTGAGCATGACACCGTCGCGCATGACCATTCCAACGTGGTTTAACATCGGCGCAGCGTGCACCGATGCCCACGGTGCCGGCCCAATCGCCCAGCGTGTGGCCATGATCGTCGAGGACGAGACAGGCGGCACGGCAGATGTCACCTATGCCGGCCTGGCCGGTGCCACGGCGATTTTTTGCGGATTCCTGCAGGCAGTCGGTGTGCGGGCGGGTGAACGAGTTCTGATCCGTTTGCCAAACAGCCTGGCCTATCCAACCACCTTTTTGGGTACGCTGAAGCGCGGTGCGGTTGCGGTGCCGGTATCGACCCTGTTGACCCCCGCGGAGGTGGCCCACCTGGCGCGTGACGCCGGTGCGAGCGTGGTGGTGGCCGACCAAGCCGACTGGCCAGCTCTGCGGGCACACCTGGAGCCGCTGGCCACGCTCCGGCACGTCGTGCTGGCAGGTGCCGGTGATTTGCCCGACGGCGGCAGGCTGGCGGTGCACGGCCTGCAAACGATTCTCGACATGGCGCAGACGCGGGCCGAGCCGCACCCCACGCGCGCGGAAGACCCCGCCTATCTGGTCTATACCTCCGGTACCAGTGGTTATCCCAAGGGGGTGCTGCACGCCCACCGTGCGCTGCTCGGTCATGCCCCAGCCTGGTCGCATTGGTTCGACTTTCGAGACCATGACCACATCCTGCATTCGGGCAAGTTCAATTGGACCTACGTGCTGGGTACGGGTTTGATGGACCCACTCTATCTGGGGCACACCGTCATCGTTTACGAGGGTGCGGCCAATGCCGCCCAGTGGCCACGCCTGATGGCGCGTCACGGCGCAACGATCTTCATCGGTGTGCCGACGATCTATCGCCAGATCCTGCAAAAAACCAGCGCCGGCGCGGCCGACGTGCCGGCGCTGCGGCACTGTATGTGCGCCGGTGAACACCTGTCGGATGACATACTGCACGGCTGGCGCGAGCGTTTTGACCTTGACATCTACGAGGCGATTGGCATGTCCGAGTGTTCCTACTACCTGTCACACAGTCCAAACAAGCCAATTCGTCCGGGTACGGTCGGTTTTCCGCAGCCTGGTCACACCGTGGCCTTGCTGGACGCCGACTTGCAGCCGGTGCCCACCCACGTCGAAGGCATGATTTGTATCGCCGAGGATGATCCAGGCCTGTTTCTGCGCTACTGGAACCTGCCGGCCGAAACCGCCGAGGTGCGCCGTGAGGGCTGGTTTCTCACCGGCGACTACGCCCGGCGGGACACCGATGGCTACATCTGGTTCCTAGGGCGCAAAGACGATATCATCAAGAGTTTTGGCTATCGCGTGTCCCCGTTCGAGGTCGAGCGTGTGCTCAAGGACCTGCCGGGGGTGGCCGATTGCGCCGTGGTGGGCGAGACGCTCGATGCAGACAAAACCTTGATCGCTGCCTACGTCGTGCCCCTGCCCAATGCCAACATCACGCCAGAAGCGGTCATGGCGTATGCCACCCAGCACCTGGCTCGCTACAAGTGCCCACACCGCGTGGTTATTGTGGACAGCTTACCGCGCACACCGAATGGGAAGGTGCTGCGGGGGGCGCTGCGAATAGGGGGTGGGGATTGGGGGTTGGGGGTTAGGGGTGGAACGGACTGAACGGAGGTCTGGGAGCGCCGAACGCCAGTTCGGCAAAGTGCGTGTGGTACGGATCTGCGACATCCAAAGAGATTTGCGTCTATTCGCGGGATTAGCGGTTACCATTCTCGTTCGCGGTTGAATGCCGGGCTCCAAGTGCCCGCAGAACCTTCTGATCGGTGACGGGGAAGGCGTACTGACCCAGATCGGTGGTCTCGACCCAGGCCCAGGCGGCGACGTCCAGGGCTTGCGGTGTGCCTGCTATCCACCGGCACTCGAAGGCGTGCAGGGTGATCTTGAGGTGGGTGTAAGTGTGCGGTACGGCTACCAGTTTCGCCCCGACCTCGATCTGGATGCCGAGCTCTTCCTCGATTTCGCGGACCAGGCAGGCTTCCAGTGTCTCGCCCGGTTCCTGTTTGCCACCAGGGAATTCCCACAATCCACCCAACATCCCCTTGGCATGGCGTTGAGTAATCAGCAGCTGCCCCCGGTCATCCCAAATCACACCGCAGGTCACGTCAAAATGGGGCAGCGCACGCCGCGGGCGCGGTACCGGTCGCGCCGCTTGAACACCTTGCCGCTGCGCCTGGCACAATTCCAGCAGCGGGCAAACCAGGCACGTTGGGTTTTGTGGCAAACAAACGGTGGCACCCAGGTCCATCAGGGCCTCATTGAGCGCACCGGCCGGCGCATCGGTCGCCAGCGTGTCGACCAACGCCTCACTCAACGCCCAGAGTCGTCTTTCAGTCACCGGCTGTCCGAGCGGCGTGTCGACGTCAAACACCCGGCTCAGTACACGTTTGACGTTGCCGTCGAGAATCGCTGCCCGTTGGCCAAAGGCCAGGCTCAAGATGGCACCGGCTGTGGAACGACCGATG
>JAYRNS010000075.1:0-3439 GCA_041912075.1 Anaerolineae bacterium | reverse complement strand
CGCAATTTCGGCATCCTCGAAATGGTGCGCACTGGCCGCGTCGCCATGGCCAGCGGCAGCGGCAGCGTCACCCGCGACGTGGAAGTGACGCCTGGCTGGAACGGCAACGGCAACGGTAACGGGTATCATGGCCCGGATTATGACACGGCAGGAGATTAGGACTTCATGGCAACGAGCTATTACGATGCAGACGACGACCTGAACCGGCTGTCCGGCCGCAAGATTGCGGTCATCGGTTACGGCAGCCAGGGCCATGCCCATGCGCTCAACCTGCGCGACAGCGGGTGTGACGTGCGCGTCGGTCTGTATGCTGACAGCCGCAGCTGGCCCAAGGCAGAAGCCGCTGGTTTGACCGTGCGCACGGTCGAACAGGCGGCGGCCGAAGCCGACGTCATCATGCTTCTGCTGCCCGACACCGCACAGGCGCGGGTGTACAAACAGAGCATCGAACCCAATCTGGCCCCCGGCAAGACGCTGATGTTTGCCCACGGTTTCAACATCCGGTTTGGACAGATCATCCCACCCGCCTTCGTCGACGTGAGCATGGTGGCGCCGAAAGCGCCCGGCCATCGCGTACGCGAAGTCTTCGAAGAAGGTGGTGGCACACCCTGCCTGGCTGCGGTGTACCAGGATGCCAGCGGTCATGCCCTGGCCGATGCCCTGGCCTATGCCAAGGGTATCGGCGGCACACGCGCCGGCGTCATTTTGACCACGTTTGCCGAGGAAACCGAGACAGATCTCTTTGGCGAGCAGGCCGTACTGTGCGGCGGCGTCAGCGCGCTGGTCAAGGCTGGTTTCGATACCCTGGTCGAGGCCGGGTACCAGCCGGAAATTGCCTATTTCGAATGCCTGCACGAGCTCAAGCTGATCGTCGACCTGTTCTACCGCGGCGGTCTCAGCTTTATGCGCTATTCGGTCTCTGACACCGCCGAACACGGCGACTACACCGGCGGTCCCAAGATCATCACCGACCAGACGCACCAGGCGATGCGCCAGATGCTGGCGGACATTCAATCCGGTGCGTACGCCGAGGGTTGGATCGAGGAGAATGCCCAGGGCCGGCCTTGGTTCAACGCCGTACGCGAGCGCGAGCGCAACAGCCAGATCGAGCAGGTGGGCCGCGACCTGCGGCGCATGATGCCCTGGATCAACCCGCGTGAAGTGGCACCCGGCGAGGGTGGCGCATAAAAGGAGGCAACGTCAGCATGGAACCACACGTACCAGCCACCAACGCCGAACGCGACGTTGTTCTGTTCTTCGATACAACCCTGCGCGACGGTGAGCAGTCACCCGGAGCGACGCTCAATACGCAGGAAAAGCTGGAAATCGCCCGCCAGCTGGCCCGCCTCGGCGTCGATATCATCGAAGCGGGCTTTCCAGCGGCGTCGCCGGGTGATCTCGATGCGGTGCGTCAGATTGCCCAGACGGTCGGGACTGAACCGCGCACCGACAAGTTTGGTAACACCGCACCACCACCGGTGATTGCCGGCCTGGCGCGCGCCAATCAGAATGACATCGATGCGGCCTGGGAGGCGGTACGTCACGCACAGCGGCCGCGTATTCACACCTTTCTTGCGACCTCGCCCGTGCACATGGAGTTCAAGCTCAAGATGGCACCGCATGAGGTCGTGGCGCGCGTGCGTGACATGGTGACATACGCCCGCAGCCTGTGTCCCGACGTCGAGTTCAGCCCGGAAGATGCCGGCCGCTCCGATCCGCGCTTTCTCTACACCGTGCTGGCGGCCGCCATCGAAAGCGGGGCGACGACCCTCAACATTCCCGACACGGTCGGCTACACGACGCCGCAGGAATACGGCAAGCTGATCCGCGACATCCGTGACCATACACCCGGCGCCAGGAATGTGGTGATTTCGGTGCACTGCCACAATGACTTAGGGCTGGCGACGGCCAACACCCTGGCCGGCATCGAAAACGGCGCCCGCCAGGTCGAAGTTACGGTCAACGGCATCGGTGAGCGGGCCGGCAACACCTCGTTGGAAGAGGTCGCCATGGCCCTCTACACCCGCCACCAGGTCTACGAGATCGACTCGAACATCGTCACCCAGGAGATTCACCGTTCGTCGGACATGGTGAGCCGCTACACCGGTATGGTCGTCCAGCCCAACAAGGCGATCGTGGGAGCCAACGCCTTTGCGCACGAGGCGGGTATTCACCAGGACGGTATGCTCAAACACAAACGTACCTACGAGATCATGGACGCCGACACGATCGGTCTCAGCCGCAGCAAGCTGGTTTTGGGCAAACATTCGGGCCGGCACGCGCTGCGTATGAAGCTTGACGAGATGGGGTACCGGCTGGGCGACGAGGACCTCAGTGAGGTGTTTTTCCGCTTCAAGGACCTGGCCGACAAAAAGAAATTCGTCACCGACAACGATATCCAGGCTTTGGTGGCCGACGAGCTGTACCAGCCACCCGAAACCTGGGTCATCGAAACGATACAGGTCCAGTGTGGCACGAACGTTGTGCCCACGGCGGTGGTGCGTCTGCGCCATGAGCTGGGCGGTTTTGCCCGTACCGAGGCCGGTTTTGGCACCGGTCCCGTCGATGCTGTGTACCAGGGCATCAACCGCATCGTGGAGGTGCCAAACAAACTGGTCGAATTCAGCATTCAGGCCATCGACGAAGGGTTGGATGCCGTGGCCGACGTGACGCTGCGGATCGAGTCGACGGAGCCGGTGGGACCCAAGACGGCGCCGGAGACCGGTGCCGGCCGGCGTATCTTCTCTGGCCGCGGCATCGACACCGACATCGTCGTGGCCAGCGCCCGGGCCTACGTGCAGGCCCTCAACAAACTACTGGCCGCGCGCGAGGAGTCAGTTTCGGCGGTGCTGGTGGGTGCGGAGCTTCGACCATCGCCGGCGTAGTCAGGTCCACAGAGTTGCCAACTTTTCGAAAGTTGGCAACTCTCCTTGCCGATCACAATAGGAGATCAATACCATGTCCGACAGCGAGAGTGGCCTTCGTGGCCAGCGCCACGATTCCCCGCGACTTCCGACACGCAGCCCAGGCGTGACCTACCCGGAGGCGGTGCTGCCGAACGGGGTTGATATCAGCCAGTCGTTGTACGACCCACGCTTCGAGCATGATGCCTGCGGCATCGGTTTCGTGGCGCAGAAGTCGGGTGCACGCAGCCACGAGATCCTGAGCATGGCGCTGGCCGCCTTGTGCAGCCACGCGCACCGTGGTGCGGTGGCAGCGGATGGCAAGAGTGGTGACGGTGCCGGGGTTCTGACGCAGTTTCGAAGGGAATTGCAGTTGACGGCGCCTGGTCGCACACGTTCTTGGTGGCGCCTTCCTCGGTGGTTCTTCCCCAATCCCGGTCGCCCGCCCCTCTCGTATCACGCAGACCCGAAGCGCTGGACGCTCGAAGCCGACGCATCAGTTCTCCGTATCGTGGACAAGGGACAGGAGTTCGTGT
>JAYRNS010000074.1:0-1656 GCA_041912075.1 Anaerolineae bacterium | reverse complement strand
GACCAACCGCTGGTGCGGCGGGTGCAGCTCATCAGCGAGAACACGCGCGTCCTGGTCGCCGAGACGTGGTCTGACGCCGACGGCAACTACCGATTCGAACTACTGGACCCGGCCCAGCGATATTCCGTGATCAGCTATGACCACAAACAGATGTACCGCGCCGTGATCGCAGACAACCTACGCCCGGAGGTGATGCCGTGACCGTTGCCATCACTGTCGAACACAACGAGGCGCGGCTGGCAGGCACCCTGGCATTCCTGGATGCAGGCAGCAACCCGGCGCGTCTGCGCATCTACGGCGGTACGCGACCCGCCACCCCGGCGACGACGCCTGCGAGCGCGATGCTGGTCGAGATCAGACTCACCAAGCCCGCAGGCACGATTACGGGCGGACTCCTCACGCTGACGCAACAGGAGGATGGCTTGATCACCAGTACCGGCGTCGCCACGTGGGCGCGGCTGGTCAACGGCAATGAGGTGACCGCCCTGGATCTGGACTGCAGCGGCACCGATGGCAGCGGTGACGTGAAGCTGGCCAGCACCAACCTCTATCTGGGTGGCGATGCCCGGATGGTGTCTGCGATCCTGGGGTAGGCCGTGCCAAGCGCACCCAGCGAACTGACGCTGGCCGCCACTTTGCCAGTGCCCGGAGTCAGCATTCAGATCGGGCCACCACTGGTCGACCTGCTGTTCGACCAACCCGCAGCAACCGACGCCGAATTGGTGTTCGGGGCGAGCTTCATCGCGCCGCGCGACGACGTCGTGGTGCTGGCCAACCTGCCGTTGCCGGTCGTGGCGATCAAGTTCATCCCGCCAGCGCGGGCCGAATTGCTGGCCGAGCTACCTGCCTTGACGGTCAGCACGTTACTGCTGCGCCCAAGCGTGCCCCTGGGCGTGGCGGGCGCAAGCCTTCCCGGTGTCGTGTTCGCCAGCGAGGTCGGGTACTACTCGCGCACCCAGCGACCGACGGTGGGCCAGACCGCGCACCCTTGGCAGGTGGCAGCGCAGACGGAAGATGGTTCGACACAGGGTCAGCAGGACGCTGCCGCTACACCCGCAGGCTGGGACACGTTCTGGCGACGCACCTTGGGTGTTCCTCAAGGCATTGAGCACAGGTTGCCGCCGGTGCTGGCGGCAGCGCCGGAGCAACGAGGCACTCGCCACCAGGATGCGACCCGGCTGCAGGATTCGACGTGGTTTGCGCACCAGGACGCCAAGCGTTTTGCGGCGGCCCGACAAGGCCTGTTCCAGAACGCTGGCCAGCTGCGGGATGCCACGCGGTTCCGGCATCAGGACGGTGACCACACCAAGCGCGCCGGGCGGGTGAGCTTTTGGCAAATTGCACGGCTGCTCACCCAGAGCCAGGGGAGTGATTTTCAGAGTGCCAGCCCGTCACTCAAAGGGTGGCGTGGCCGGTATCAGGACGCCGTGCCGCCACCGCCGGGGATCAGCGTCTGGGTGGTTCCACAACCGCCAGCGCCGACACCTTGCTACACACCGAGCGCGCATCTGCTGTTCGCCGCTTTGGCCCCAGCGGACAGCCACCTGCTGTTCGTTTGTGAAAACCACATCAACCCACCGCCACCCGATGGGGAGCCGGTGGTCGTTCCAGTTCGGAGGGTGTACTTCGTGATCAACAACGTGACCCTGTTCCGCG
>JAYRNS010000073.1:0-2348 GCA_041912075.1 Anaerolineae bacterium | reverse complement strand
ATTCGGCGCCGCAGCCCCAATTGTGCAGAGGAGATGTTCCATGTAAGGAACGATTCTTTACGGCCCCGGGACGTGCGCTTCGAGGAGCGCCCCGACCCGGCCATCATCGAACCAACAGATGCTATCTTGGTCGGTGTCACGTGGGACGTGGAGCTGCCTGGCATGGACCTGTTCTGGTCCCACGCCCACCTGCATGGCGGTCCTGCCCCGGTGCGCCGCTTCCTGCCAGAACTGATCGATCTGATTTGGAACCTATCGAGCCGGCGCGTCCGCCAGATCATCGAAGGGGTGAGGCTGGTGATGGAGCCACGGGAAGTGGAGTAAGATCGGGACGACTGGCGTTTCATCCGCGGTGGCACCTGACGCAACGGTCGCGGCCGGTGCCGAATCACGCTGCCGGCCATTGCAGTGATGGAGGTGCAGTCACGCTATGATCCTACCAGACTACTGGATGACACGCCCCGGTGTGACCGTCGACGAAAGGACGCGGACTGCGTTCGACGAGCTGCTGAACACAGGGACTGGCATGGGCGGGTGCCCCACCATTGAGTTCACCCTGCCCTGGCCCAAGTGGCAGTTCCTCTGCTATCTGGCCGATCAGCGCGACATCGCCCTGCATGGCTCGGGCGACCACAACATTGCCCTGTTCGAGCCGCGCCAGTCCAATGATCTCAACGAATTTGGCAACCAGAAAGCGGTCTATGCCGCGTCGGACGGGCTGTGGGCCATGTTTTTTGCTATGGTCGATCGCGACCGCGTAGGATCGATCACCAACGCCTGTGTTCGCCTGACCGATCCGGCTGGGACGATGCACGGCCCCTACTACGTCTTCTCGGTGAGCCAATCGGCGCTGCCCCATCAGCCGTGGCGGACCGGCACCGTTTATCTCTTGCCCCGCAGCACCTTCACCGTTCAGCCACCGATGGCATTTGGACCCGACACCGTGCACTTTGCCCAGCTCGCAAGTTTTGTGCCCGTGCAGCCATTAGCGAAACTCACCGTGACCCCGGCCGATTTTCCCTTTTTGACGTCCATTCGGGGGCATGACGACGTACGGCTCCAGGAATACGCGACGGCCCTGCAGACCGGTGCACCATGGCCGGCCGATCGATGATAGGCCGTTGACATTTGCCGTCAGGCACCCAGGCGGAGAGTCGTGGGTGAGTCAGAGGTTTACCCCCACCCATGCATTTCTTTGCATTTTGTGATACAATGCTTCGGCCCGCCAAGCCGTCCCCCAATCTCGACGGCAAAGGCAACCGGTGATGATGGTTCGACAGGATGAATGAAATGCACCGCTTCTTGGCCGTCATCGAAAAAGCAGATGGCAACTACTCGGCTTACTCGCCTGATCTTCCCGGCTGCGTGGCGACCGGCAATGAGTATGTCGCCATACCTCGATAGATTCGTCAAATGCAAGGAGTTACCCATGAGCGCAAAGAAGTCCACAGGATTCACGGACGAAGAACAGGCCGCGATGAAGGAGCGTGCCAAAGAGCTGAAGGCAGAAGAACGCATGAACAAAGACCGGGCGGAAGGCGAAAGCGCCCTGCTCGCCAAGATCGCCGAAATGCCGGAACCCGACCGCAGCATGGCCGGGCGGATCCATGCGATCATCACAGCCAGCGCACCCGTCCTCGCACCAAAAACGTGGTACGGGATGCCGGCGTATGCCCTCGATGGCAAGATCGTCTGCTTCTTCCAGAGCGCGCACAAATTCAACGCGCGTTACGCCACCTTTGGCTTCAACGACACGGCCCACCTCGACGAAGGTGCCATGTGGCCATCCTCCTTTGCGCTGAAGGAATTGACGGCCACCGAAGAGGCCATGATCGGTGCGCTCGTCAAGAAAGCCGTTGGTTGAAAACCAGTCTGGTCGTACTCGATCCGGATGGCGATCGACTGGTCTTCAACGGGCCTGTGCCGGACCGCCAACTACGCAGTTTCGATGACATCGTCGCGGGTGTTCCGACCGGATTCAGCGCGTAGGACTCGTTCGCCTCAGCGGCAAGGATCGAGTACGAGTACGAGTAGGAGTACGAGAACCGTCGTACTCCTACTCGTACTCGTACTCGTAATCCTACCCGTACCGCCGGGTCACTTCAACTGAGCACAGCCATCGATTACGCTCCAGCAATGGCTACAGTCGTGGCAAGTGACCCACTCCGACTTGGATCCGCGGCAAGGATCGAGTACTACGGTTCTCGTCCTACCGGGTCGCTTGGCATGATGAAGTGAGGTAACGACGTGACACCTGCCGAAAAACACCCGCACCGCGCCATGCCGTCGACCGACGAGCTCGCCGAGCTGATCGAAAGCATCCGACCGGCGCTGTCTGACGTGTATCT
>JAYRNS010000072.1:0-1646 GCA_041912075.1 Anaerolineae bacterium | reverse complement strand
CTTCTTTTCCGCTATGCCGATTGGGCCAATGCGCGTGTGCTCAACCAGGTGGCGCAGGTAACGCCAGCCGACTACACGGCCCCGGCCCCCGTCCCTCACGGCAGCCTGCGCGGCACGCTGGTACACGCCCTGGCCGCCGAAGTCATCTGGCGCCGGCGCTGTCAGGGCGATTCGCCGACCACGCTGCTGAACGAAGACGACCTGCCCACCGCGGCCGCCTTGATCGCACGCTGGCAACAGGAAGCCCAGGCCCTGCGCCGGTTCATCGCCAACCTCACCGACGACGACCTCGTCCGCATGCTTGATTACCAGACGACCAACGGCACACCGAAGTCAAACGTGGTCTGGCACCTCCTCGCGCACCTGGTCAACCACGGCACCCAACACCGCACCGAAGCAGCCATGCTGCTGACCGGCTGTGGTCATTCACCGGGTGACCTGGACCTGGTGGTTTTCCTGCGCCAGACGTTGTGATACAATCAAGACCCGTGGCGTCGATCGCGTTTCTGTGAGATACCGCAAAATAACCTCCCGAATGCTGTACGATCCCAGACTTCAGGAGGTTTACCATGAAACGCAGCAAACAGTTCGTTCGGATCCTGGCCCTGGTTCTGCTGGTGACACTGGCGACTACCACACGGGCCGCGCCCCTGGCCGCGCCCTGCACCCCTGGTGCGACGTATGACCCGGCGTGCGACGTCGACCACGATGGTGATGTCGACATCCTCGACATTCAACTCGCCGCTGGTCACTGGGCTCAGAACGGTCCCTGGGTCAGTGACAACAACCACGACCACCTCGGACAGACCTGGACCGGCAGCAACAACCCCTTGACCATTACCGGTGCGTTCAGTCCCAATCCGCCCCTGCTGTTGTCCAACAGCACTGGTGACGGGCTGCGGGCCACGAGCAGCGCCACCAACGGCACGGGCATGGAGGGTACCGCCACCGCGGCATCCGGCACGACGACCGGGGTGTCGGGCAGGTCGTTTTCGATCGGCGGCACCGGGGTGTCGGGCAACGCCATGGCGACGAGTGGCAGTTCCTACGGCGTCGTCGGCCAATCGAGCTCGACGACCGGGCGCGGAGTGTGGGGTGTGGCGGCCGCGACCACTGGTGTCAACAGCGGTGTGTACGGCCAATCGGCCTCGACCCAGGGGGCGGGCGTACGCGGTTATGCCACGGCGGCCAGCGGCACGACGTACGGGGTGTACGGTGAAATCTCGTCGACCGACGGTCGCGGCGTATACGGCAACGCCGTCTCCGGCAGTGGCACGGCGGTCGGCACCTATGGTGTGTCCGCCGCAACCAGCGGCACTGGGGCGATTGGCTGGGCCTCGGCGGTGTCGGGCAACACTGTGGGTGTCTGGGGCATCGCCAACTCACCCACCGGCAAGGGGGTCCACGGGTATGCCGCGGCCAACAGCGGTCAGTCCTACGGCGTATACGGCCAGTCGTCCTCGGCGTCGGGTTATGGTGTCTTTGGCATGAACGACGCCAGCAGCGGTACCGGTGTGCGCGGCAACAGCGTCACCGGTGTCGGCGTGCACGGGTACGCGTCCAACGGTACCGGCGTGCTGGCGCAGGGCAATGGTCTCAGCACCACCGCGCTGGAGATATCCAACGGCGCCCTCCGCGTGACGGGT
>JAYRNS010000071.1:0-3836 GCA_041912075.1 Anaerolineae bacterium | reverse complement strand
TGAATACCTGGATCAAGTTCACCCGGGCTGAAGAGTCAGTCAACGGCCGGCTATGGCGCCGTGGTACTATCGAGGACTTGACACCCACGCAGTTTGCGGTCCTGGAGACGCTGTACCATCTCGGGTCGATGTGCCAGCGCGCAATTGGGAGCAAGATTCTCAAGAGCAGTGGTAACATCACCCTGGTGATCGACAATCTGTACAAGCGTGGCTTCGTGCGGCGCGATCAAGACCCAGACGACCGGCGGATGGAGATCGTATCACTGACACCCGCCGGCGAAGAGGTCATTGCCCGGATCATGCCGGGCCACGTCGCCGCCATCGTCGACGAGATGAGTGTGTTGAGCGCCGAAGAACAGGAAACCTTTGCCGGGCTGTGTGCCCGTCTCGGCAAACATCAATCAGAAGGAGTGACGTCATTGGGCTAATACGACAACCGTTTGTTTTTTTACCCAATTAGTTTAACGTTAAGATACATTACTTAGAATTACTTGACATAGAGAAAGGACATTCACCATGAAGTGGACACTTGACCCATCCCATTCCGAGATCAACTTTACTGTGCGGCACATGATGATCTCTAACGTGCGTGGTCGTTTCGAGAAGTTTGACGTCGATCTGGCTCTGGATCCAGATAACCCGACGGTGAGCCAGGTCGTGGCGACCATCGATGCCAACAGCATCAATACCCGGGACGAGAAGCGCGATGCGCACCTGCGCTCGCCCGATTTTCTCAATGCCGATGCCTTCCCCACCCTGGTCTTCAAGGGCCGCCAGGTCGAGCGTGTGGGCAGCCACAACGCCCGCATCACGGGTGATCTGACCATTCGCGACATCACGCGAACAGTGGTGCTCTACGTCGACTACAACGGTATGTCCAAATCGCCATGGGGCACCACCAGCGCCGGCTTCAGTGCCAGCGCCAAGATCAACCGCAAGGATTGGGACTTGACCTGGAATGTGGCCCTGGAATCGGGCGGCATCCTGGTCGGCGAGGAAATCAAGATCGCGATCGACGTCGAGCTGGTGCAGGTTCCCGAACCAGTCGTCGAGCAGACCCCAGAACTGGTCGCGGTGGCTTAACCACTGCCGCACCCATTTGTTTACCGTAGAGAACGCATAGAGCCACAGAATGAAATACATTCTTTGCGCTCCATGCGTTCTTTGCGGTAGAGGCTCTGTATGAGCCTCAAAGCGTTTTGTCGAAGGTGTAGCCGCGAAAGGCCGACTCAGTAAACCCGACGCGCGGCAGCATCACCTGGGCAATCGCCTGCTGGTGATGGACGTGGGCGATCATCTCACCGCCGCCGCGGCTGTGAAACTCGTTGATTGCCCGCTGCACCAGCCAGCGTCCGATTCCCTTCTTCTGTTCTGCCTCGATCACTGCGGCTTCCCGCAGGTACACCACCGGTCGCCCGCGTTGTGCCGAGAGTCGATCCAGCGTCGCGACCCGAACCCGGCCACAGGGACGCGCCGCCGTCGGGTAATAGACCGCCATTTCCCAGTTCGGCTCTACACCCGCGGTCTGCGCGACGCGCAGGCGTTGGGCTGGCAGCCATTCGGTGACCGCCTGTGCCAGGTCCATGCTGTAACACAGCCAGCGCTGGCGCAGCGTGTACCCGCCCTCGATCAACGCACTCAGGCTGTCGTAGTTACGGCCACTGAGCAGGCCGACGCCGGCATGGTAAAAGGGATAACCCGCACTGTGATGCCACGCGACGATGGTCGTCAATCCGGCAGCGCTGACATACGCGTTGGCTGCGGCCAGGAGCCGCAGACCGATGTCGACGCGGCCCGGCGCAAAGGCCAGAAAACGCACGATCCCGCGCGGATGCAAGGTGTCGCCGTCCCCTTCGGACACCAGTCCGCAGCAGACGTGCACGAAACCGGTGACCGCCTCACCCAGGCGAGCCACCAGAATGCCTCGAGGATCATGCTCCAGACGAGCCGGATAGAGCGTAGGTACTGCGCCCGGTGCCAGCACCGTTTCGCCAAACTCGGTCGCATCGATCGAATAACTATAGGGGACCTCGGATGCAACGGCATTGAGCAAGTCGATGACCGCTTCAAGGTCAGTCTCTCGATAGGGGCTGATCACCATGTCGTTCATGCAATTCCTCGTCCCTGCAGACGCAGCAGCCAGAGCAGCACTATACACGCCGCTGTCATCACCCATGCCGCAACGATCAGCACCACAAAGAGGCTGTTCGCCCATAGACGCGGCAGCAGCAGCCCCGCGCCGGTGAGGATCGTGCTCACTGGCAGCGCACCGGTCAATAACAACTGCGTCGCCAGGTAGAGCGTCGATGGCGGCCGGCTCGCCTGGCTCAGGGTGTGGTTCAGACGCATCAGTACGGCCAGCGGATACGCCAGTCCAAACACAATCAACCCAATCGCAAACAATGTGGACACAAGGCACCACCTGGGTTGTCCGTCGAGGTGTGAAAGATGCAGCGCATCACGTTCTCGGCTTTTCGGGTTCCAGCACCAAATCAACCGCCGCGTCGAAATCGCTGCCGGGGAATGATTCATTCAGCCACTGCTCGTACAACGCCCGCTGGCTCGCGCCCGCATCGCTGAGCGGCACGATGTCGGCGTGGTCGAAAACACGCGTGCCCAAGGTGACGGTGACCTCACGCAGCTCATCACGCCGGAAAAGGGTGAGGGTCACCTGATCGCCAGGCTCGCGCTCGTCCAGCCGGTCGCGCAGCGTCGCCTCGCGCACTCGGAAGCCGTCCAGTGCCAGCAGCTCGTCACCTGGCGCGATGTCGGCGGATTCACAAGGACCGCCAGCAAACACCGTCTCGACCTCGGCACGCCCGTGATTGTCGATCACGCGCAGCCCCAGACCCGCGCGCGATGCCCCGGCTGGCCGCTGATTCTTCGCCGGCTTGTATGCGAAGCGCAGATCGAGGCCGGCGCGTGCCAGGCTTTCCATAAAAGGCAGTTCCTCGACGCCGCGCACGTAGCGGGCAAAAAAGTCGTCCAAGGACTGACCAACGATGCCCTCGACAACTGCCTGAAAATCCGTCTCGGGCAGACCACGACCTTGGGCGGCGACATCCTGCCACAACCGGCGTATCACCTCGTCCAATGAGCAGGCTCCAGCTGTCCGGTGACGGATTTCCAGATCGAGCACGAGCGCCACCAGAGCACCCTTCAAGTAGTAAGAAATCGAGGTGTTCTGCGTATTCTCGTCAGGCCGGTAGAATTTTATCCACGCATCGAAGCTGGCCATCTCCAAACTCTGTAGATGCCGGCCCGGTGTCTGCTGTAACCGCAAGATGCGGCGCGCCAGCTCAACCAGCACGTCGCGCGGTGTCCACAGGCCAGCCCGGCGCAGGATGAGCAGCTCGAAATACGACGTCCAGCCTTCCATCACCCACAAGAGGTGAGTATAATTCTCACTGCGGTAGTCATAGGCCAGAAAGCCCTGCGGCACGATGCGTTTGACGTTCCAGACGTGGAAGAACTCGTGTGCCAGCAGTGCCAGGACCTGTTCACGATACTGCTCCGCGTCGCCAAAACTCCAGCGCACGACGGCGTTGGAGCTCGAGTTGCGGTGCTCGAGCCCGCCGCGGCGTATGTCCAGTGCATGAATAATGAAGAGATAGTGCGCATAGGGCAGGCCACCAAAAATCGCACCAGCTGTTTCGACGATCTTCTGGGTGTCACGTGCCAGGCGCGCCAGGTCTTCGTTGCCATGGCCGTACAGCGCGATACGATGTGGCTTGCTCAGCGCTTCGAAGGTCACCACCTGATGAGTGCCCACCTCCGTCGGACAGTCGATCAGGTGGTCGTAGTCATCGGCATAGAAACGATTCTGGCTGCCGGCT
>JAYRNS010000070.1:0-2272 GCA_041912075.1 Anaerolineae bacterium | reverse complement strand
GGTTATTTTCGGTCGGGATGGTCGGGATGATGGTGGCCTGGAAAACGAATGTGCAAACCCTGGTTGCGCCGCTGCGTGGGCGTGACTTCGGCTTGGGCGTGGTCAACGGTGTGCTGTTTGCTGGCGTCGATACGCTGCTCGATCCGAGCCTGGTCCTGGTGACCCTGGTGGGTCTGTGGACCGGCTCGCCGCTCGTGCTGGGGTTGGTGGCGCCGCTGGCCCAGGCCGGCTGGTACCTGCCGCAGCTCTGGGTATCGGGCTGGCTGCAGAACAAACCCACCTCGTTGTCCATCTACCGGGCGATGGCCGTGGTACGCACGTTGTGCCTCATCAGCCTGGCCGTGATGACTGTGGCGGTGCATGACATCGGGTGGCGGCTGTTTTTGTTTTTTGTCCTGTTGATGGCCAACCAGCTCGCAGCCGGATTCAGCGGCCTGTCGTTTATGAACGTCGTGGCCAAGGTCGTGCCGGCCGGCCAGCGCGGGCTCTTTTTTGCCTGGCGTCTGATGCTGGGCGGCATTTTGGCGGTGGGCATTAGCATCTGGGTGAAGCACCTGATGAGCCCGGCCAGCCGCGTCAGCTTCCCGACCAACTTTGCACTGATGTTCGTTGTCGCGGCTGTGTTGGGTGCAGCCGGGATGGGCGTCTTTGCGGTCGTGCACGAGCCGGCCAGCGAGCACGTCACGCCGCGCGCCTCCCTGCGCACGCAGCTCGGTCGCGCAGCCGGGTTTTTACGCACGGACGTCAATTATCGCCGCTTTATGGGTCTGCGCCTGGCCCTGGTGGCAGCCAGCATGGGGACACCGTTCTTTGCGGTGTACGCCATGCGTGAGCTGCAGGTGAGTCCGGCGGCCGTCGGTACTTTCCTGGCGGCCAACGTCGCAGCCAGCCTGCTCGCCTACGTCGTGTGGGGCCAGGTTTCGGCCAGGGCCGGCAATCGGGTGGTGATGCGCTGGGGCACCAGCCTGGGCGTCGTGGTCCTGGGGCTGGTGCTGCTGGCACGCCCGCTGAGCAGCCTGCTGGGTGCGTCGCTGCTGTTTACGCTGCTGTTCGTCCTGGTGGGCGTGCGCGATGCCAGCATCAACGTGGCCAGCGGCCCCCTGCTGCTCGACGTGGCACCGGTTGCCTGGCGCCCGCTGTACGTGGGTTTTACCAACACGGTCGTCGGTGTGGCTGTGCTGCTCACGACGGCGAGCGGTCTGGTGGTGGCGACCGCTGGCTTCCAGGTGCTGTTTGTGATTTCGCTGGTCAGTTATGCGATTGCCACGTGGCAGGTTTCGCGCTACCGCGAGCAGCCGCAGGCGTACTCCAGCGCAAGCCTCGCGTGAGCTCTACCGCCAGGATAAAGGTCCTGGCGGTAGAATCTACCATCCCATCGTGCCTGGTCCACCTTTGAACGGTCCAACGATGTTGGACGTGATCCAGCCGCCGTAAAAGTCACCGCGCTGTGCCTGCACGAGTTCGCCGTCGACGATACAGGCGTCCATGCGGCCAGGGTAGAAGGCCACGTAACCCGCAATGCTGGTGTAACCAGCCCTGGGTCGCGGATAGGACCAGGCCGCGTTGGCGGCTGTTTTGTCGCCGACGCTGACCGAATAGTAACTGGCGGCCCCTTTGAACTCGCAAAAAGTGGTGCGCGGCGTCGTGGTGAGGTATTCCATGCGCACGTCTTCCGGTGGGATGTAATACACCGGTGGATGACTCGTCTCCAGCACACGGCGCGCCAGCCGGGTGTCGGCGATCACCACCCCGTTGAAGACCACCTGCACGTGCTGCGCTGAATCTTCCACCCGCGGCGGTCGCGGGTAATCCCACACCGATTCCTGCCCTGGTCCGGGCACGACCCGCTCCTGAGACGTCACATTCGCCATAGCATCCTCCAAACCTGCGCGTCACCGATTTGTGTGATTGAGACGTCACCGCCAGCGCTGAGTCACCAAATCATGGCTTACCGCTGTAGACAACAAAGCACTGCCGTGCTAAAATCGTCCAACCACCTCATTGGAGAGAGACATGTTTCATAGCACGCTGCACGCTGTACGCCAGGAATTCTCCGGCGACGCCGCCAAGGACCAGGTCGCGATCATCAGCCGCCTGCACCGCATCCAGGCCAGCCCGGGTCTGCGGGCCGCCGCCCAGGTCGTGTTCGACCGGCTGCGCGCCTGGGGTCTGCAGCCCGAGTCCCTGCGGCCACCCGCCACCGCCAGCACACGCTATTGGGGCAGCAGTCTCTTCCAGTAATGGGAAGCGACTGGGGGAACGCTGCACCTGC
>JAYRNS010000069.1:0-2755 GCA_041912075.1 Anaerolineae bacterium | reverse complement strand
GCGCCGAGCAGCCCGGCGCGCCAGTCATAGACGCGGCGACCGATCAGAAAAATGAGCAGCACCGTTCCCACGTCGAACAGCGCCGACAACACGCGTCCCGCAAGGTTGAAACCGTCGTAGGTGTTGGCGCGGACCAGCCAGTCGACCAGCTCGCCGCTGGCACCCAAACTGGTGAGCGCCTGCCCCGCGGCGTGCAGCCCGGCCGCGCTGATCGTCAGCACATAGAGGGGAAGATGCCCGTAGGCAAAATGCCGCATCTGACCCTGTGACACGTTCCACAGCGGGTTGAACGGCGACTGGCGCGCGTCGAGGGCCTGTGCCAGGCTGGTGGGCATATGCATGTCACCAGCCACCATGACGATCCAGCGTTCGTCGGGGTGCGCATGCATGTCCTCGTCCCAGTTGTTGTTGTACAGCCGCAGCAGCAGCGCAGCAGCCAAAACTGCCAGCAGCGCCAGCCGAATCAGCCAGCGACGCCGTGGCGGTGAGGTTTGGTTAGTCTCTACGGTCGTCGACAACACGTTCTCCTGACGACAAGGCTCACGAGCAGGTTCCGTTTTCTGGCCCAGCCCGCTTCAGCGGGCTTCGGCTTTCAGCCTTAACTTTAGTTCAAGGCGGGTGTGCGTGGCAGCGCCGAGCCGCTTTGAGCTCAAGCTCAGGCTTACAGCTCACGGTGGCTAAAGCCGGCTGGTATGACAAGGTTCAGTCTTCGTCAAGACGCAGGACGGCCATGAAGGCGGACTGCGGTATCTCGACCTGGCCCACCATCTTCATCCGCCGCTTGCCTTCCTTTTGTTTCTCCAACAGCTTGCGTTTGCGTGTGATGTCGCCACCGTAACATTTGGAAAGCACGTCCTTACGATAGGCCTTGACGTTGGCCCGGCTGATGATCTTTTTCCCCAGGGCGGCCTGGATCGGCACCTCGTACTGCTGGCGTGGAATGTGTTCTTTCATCTTACTCACCAGGCGCTGCCCCTTGGGGTAGGCCTGGTCGCGGTGCACGATGATCGACAGGGCATCGACCGGGACGTCGTTTACCAGCACATCGAGACGCACCATGTCGGCCGCCCGGTAGCCGTCGAAGCTGTAGTCGAGGCTGGCGTAGCCGCGGGTGCGCGCCTTTAGATCGTTGTAAAAATCGACCAGGATCTCGGACAGAGGAATCCGGTAGGTCAGCAGCACACGCCGCTCGTCGAGATATTCCTGGTTGACAAATTCGCCGCGGCGTTTGGTCGTCAAGTCCATCACTGTACCGATGTATTCGCTCGGTGTGAAGATCGTGATCTTCATCCACGGTTCGCGTATCTCGCGAATTTCGGTTTCCGGTGGCAGCTCGACCGGGTTATCGACCAGGATTTCGGCGCCGTCAGTTTTGGTCACCTGGTATTCCACCCCGGGTGCTGTGAAGAGGATGTCGAGATCGTACTCGCGTTCCAGACGTTCCTGGATGATCTCCATGTGAAAGAGGCCCAAAAAGCCGGCGCGGAAGCCAAACCCCAGAGCGGTGCTGGTCTCCGGTTCAAATGACAGCGAAGCATCGTTGAGCTGCAGCTTTTCCAGCGCATCACGCAGCAGGCCGTAGTCTTCACCCAAAGTCGGGTAGAGGCCGGCGAAGACCATGGGCTTGGGCGGTGCGTAACCAGGCAGGGGCGCTTCCGCCGCCGCCTGCCAGGTCGTCAGGGTGTCACCGACGCGGCAGTCGCGCACCGATTTGAGACCGGTGGCGATGTAACCCACCTCACCGGCGGTCAATTCAGCGACCGGTGTCATGCCGGGACGGAACATGCCCAGCTCCATGGGCTCGACGCGCAGACCGGTCGACATGACCTTGAGGTTGCTGCCCAGCCGCAGGATGCCGTCGAAGACGCGTACATACGCCACGACACCCTTGTACGAGTCGTAGTGACTGTCGAAAATCAGGGCGCGCGCCGGGGCGTCAGGGTTGCCGCGCGGGGGTGGTACCTCGCGCACGACGGCCTCGAGGACCAACGGCACGTTCGTCCCTTCCTTGGCTGACACGCGGAGCACGTGATCCGTTGGGGTACCCAGAAGTTCCTCGATTTCATGCGCCACCTCATCGGGGCGTGCCGAAATCAGGTCGATCTTGTTGACCACCGGGATGATCTCGAGGTCGTGCTCCAAGGACAGGTACAGGTTGGCCAGCGTCTGCGCTTCGATCCCCTGACTGGCATCGACCACCAGGACCGCACCTTCACACGCCGTCAGCGCCCGCGAAACCTCATAGGCAAAATCGACGTGACCCGGTGTATCGATCAGATTGATCTCGTAGGTCTGCCCGTCAGCTGCCGTATACGACATACGCACGGCTGAGGCCTTGATCGTAACCCCTTTTTCCCGCTCCAGGTCCATCGAATCAAGTACCTGGGCCATCATCTCGCGTTCGGCGAGGGTGCCTGTCAACTGGATCAACCGGTCAGCCAGCGTGCTCTTGCCGTGGTCGACGTGAGCGACGATACAAAAATTGCGGATAAGTTTCTGGTCCATGTTAGCGCCTCAAAGGTTGCATTGTACACGAGGATGGGGAAATCGTAAAGGAGAGGGAGGACGGAGTAGGGAGTAGGGAGTAGGGAGTAGGGATTAATGGGTGGGGGTTGACGGCCGGACATGATTTGGAGAGCGCTTGTTTGACAACAATTCTGACGCGTGAAATAATCGTGGCAGACTCACATCTGGGAGGCCATGCGATATATGATGCCCGCAGCCGACACACACCAAGACTTGATGATCCGGCCCG
>JAYRNS010000068.1:0-2604 GCA_041912075.1 Anaerolineae bacterium | reverse complement strand
CTTCACTCTCACGAATCGGCTGCTCGGTTGGGGCCGCCTGCGCCACCATGAGATTGGACAAAGTGATAACGATGACCAGTGCGATCAGAATAAGCCTGCGCTGTGGCATCGAATGCCTCCCCAAAATAATTCAAATACTTTGCCCCGAGCGTGGTCCATTTTAACATCGACCGGCAAAAAACGCAAGTTATGTATGATAATCGGGTGACTCATTTCTCTGAACAGAAGAGAACTCTGCTGTGGGAACGAAACATGGTTCGACTACACCACAACCAACTCAGCCAGGACGTTTGTTACCGGGAACGACACAATCGACACCTCGCTACGTAAGTCCTTGAAATGCCGCAGCAGCGCCACCACCTGGTCAGTTACAGCACCGGAGGTGTACGACTCGCCGCACTCCTGGCAAAGCTCAGCCGGCACATGTTTCACAATCACAATGACATCCTGGCTCAGAATGTAGGGGACAGTCGCAGTGCCGTTTTCCAAAACTCCGCCGCAAGCGGGACAACGACCTTCATTTTCGCGTTCGCCAATCATCCTGCCACCTTTCTGGCGATGGCCGATACAGTGTAACCACGAACAATCGCTTCATCGCCTCATCGATCGCAATCACCGCGTGCATCGGATCACCCGTCCCGAGGTACGCCAAAACTAGACAATCTGGCAGTGGTCTATGAACAATCGGGTAATTCTCTATGACAATGCAGCGCGCCAAGGCTGCCTCCACCTCGACACGGTGCAAGTCGTAGTCAACCAACCTTGCCGTGGCATGCCGGGACCACAACACCTGCAAGCCATGCTGATCGCTCTGGTTCTCAATTGCGATACGCCGAATGAATGCCTGCTTGTCGAAATGTGTCACAGCAACCCCGGGGCTTGACATGTCGTATGCGGATTTTACCATAACAAATCGAAATGCGAAAGACCCCTCACATACCTCGTCGATCCAAAGACTTTGGTGAACACGCCACATGTGCTACAATGACGGGGAGGTCTCTCAACCATGGCATTTTCATTCGAGCCGGCGGCTGAAACCACCCTGTCGGAGGCGCCACGCGGGCCTGGTATCCTCTCCCTCCTGGTCTGGATCTGGATCCGGCCGCGACGCGCCCTTGAAGGTGTGCGCGAGGGACGAACGTGGCTCTTTTTGGTCCCCCTATTGATCGCAGTCGTCATCTTTGCTTTGAACGGCATCGTCCAGGCGCCGCTGCAGGCGGAAATTGCACACCAGGAAAATCTGGCCCGTCTGCGCGAACAGATCCCGGCGGCCGAGTTCGAGAACCTGCCACCCGAAATGCTTGCCGCCCAGCCGGCCCAACCGATCGTGCTCACCCTGCTCGTGGCCCTGGGCCCGCTGCTCCTGGCCTGGTTCATCCGGCCCGCGGTGCTGCACATCCTGGGTCTGCTGGTCGGCGGCCAGGACAGTTACGCCATCCTGCTGCGCACGACGGCCTGGGCAAGCTTCCCTCTGATCCTGCGCGCCCTGCTGCAAACGACCTACGCCGCCGTCACGCAGCAGCCGATCGTGGGTCCCGGTCTGTCGGGGCTGGTGGAACCCGGCCTGCTGGCGGCCATCCTGGGGCAAATCGACTTGTTTTCGCTGTGGTATGTCGTCCTGCTGGGTCTGGCCGTCGCCGTCAGCAGCCGGCTCAGCCGTAACAAGGCGCTGCTGGTGACGGTCATTTATGTCATCCTGGTGCTGCTGCTCAGCGTGGGCTCGGCCCTGCTGACGAGCGCTCTGACCGGCGGCACCTCTGGGTTTGTGTCGTGAGCAACCAGGCTGCACCCTCGGACCCCACCCTCATCGACATCCGCCATCTGACCAAGGTCTACCCCATGGGTAAAGCGCAGGTGCAGGCCCTGGCTGGCGTCACGGTACAGGTGCAGCGCGGGGAGTTCTGCTGTGTCATGGGCGCGTCAGGGTCTGGCAAATCGACGCTCCTCAACCTGATTGGCGGTCTCGACCGCCCAACCAGCGGCGAGATCGTGGTCGGCGACGTGGCGCTGCACGAACTCGACGAAAACGCCCTGGCCGCCTACCGGCGCAACCGCGTCGGTTTCGTCTTCCAGTCGTTCAACCTGGTGTCGACAATGACGGCGCAGCAGAACGTGGAGTTCCCGATGGTCTTTGCCCGCGTGCCGGCGCATCAGCGCCGCCAACGGGCGCGCACCCTGCTCGAAGCGGTCGGCCTGGGCCAGCGGCTGACCCACAAACCGACCGAGCTGTCGGGCGGCGAGCAGCAGCGGGTGGCCCTGGCCCGGGCGCTGGTCAACCGCCCGTCGATCCTGCTGGCCGACGAGCCGACCGGCAACCTCGACAGCAGCACCGGCAGCGAGATTCTGGACATCATGCTGCGCGCCAACCGTGAGGGCAACGTGACGGTCGTGCTGGTCACGCACGATCCCGGCGTGGCGCGTTACGCCAGCCGCGTGATCCGTATGAAAGACGGCCGGGTCCTCGGCGAAGAATCAGCTGCCGAGCTGGCGGCCGCGGCCGCTTTGATCTCGGGCTGAGCGGGTGAGAGGTCGAACTATGGCTGACAAACTGGTTGAAAGGTGCACGCGAAGACGCGAAGACGCGAAGAGACTGCTTCTGCTGCT
>JAYRNS010000067.1:0-10270 GCA_041912075.1 Anaerolineae bacterium | reverse complement strand
GTGATCGGTGTGGTGACGTCGATCGCAGTGACCTTTGTGCCGCAGATGCTCGTGCGGCTGCAAAATATCCGCGACGTCCAGCGTTTGCGAGGTCACCGGCCGCGCGGGATACGTGACCTTGGGCCGCTCTTTTTGCCCTTGCTGACCACGGGTATGGAGGGGGCTATCCAACTGGCCGAATCGATGGAAGCACGCGGGTTCAACAGCACAAATACTGTGGCACCGGCGCGCCGCCTGGTGTGGGTGCGGGGCGGTCTGACCGTGGCGCTGGGTCTCCTGCTCATGGGTGTGTTCGCCAACACCTACTGGTCGGGCACGCAGCGGTGGGCACCGTGGGCAATGACGTTGGGGCTGGGTCTACTGGTGTGGTTGTTTTGGGCGCAGGGTCAGCACGTCAAACGCAGCCATTACCAGCGTTGGGTGTGGCGGCAGCGTGACACCCTGCTTGCCCTGGTCTGTGGTCTGGTTTTTTTGGTGGTGTTAGGTATACGGTGGGCAATGCCGCTGGCGCTGCTGTATTATCCCTATCCACCCTACTCGCCGTGGCCGGCGTTTCAGCCACTGTTGGGAGCTGTGTTGGCTCTGCTGGTCATACCTGCGCTCCTCGTGCCACGTCATTGATAGAGGAGTTCCGCACGCCCATGTGCGGAACCTCGTCGGTATGGGAGAGGATCCTATGATTGCTTTCGAACACGTTACTTATGCGTATCCACGGCAGGACAAGCCGGTCTTACAGGATCTCTCCCTGTCGATCGACGAGGGCGAATTCGTGCTGGTCGTCGGCCCTTCGGGTGCCGGCAAATCGACGTTCCTGCGCTGCTTGAATGGTCTGGTGCCCCACTTCTACGGCGGGCACTTCAGCGGGCACCTGCGCGTCGCCGGACGCGACCCCGTGGCCGCCGAGCCGCGCGGGATGGCCGACCGGGTCGGTTTCGTCTTTCAGGATCCCGAAGCACAGTTTGTGGTGGACACCGTCGAAGATGAGCTGGTGTTTGCCATGGAGAACTTCGCCCTTGCGCAGCCGGTCATGCGCAAACGCGTCGAAGAGGTGCTCGACCAGCTTGGTATTGCCCACCTGCGCAGCCGGCGGATTTCCACCCTCTCGGGGGGTGAAAAACAGCGCGTCGCCCTGGCCGCGGTGCTGACGCTGCATCCGCAGGTGCTCGTCCTGGACGAACCCACCTCGCAGCTCGACCCGCAAGCGGCCGAAGAGGTCCTGGTCGCACTGCGCCAGCTCAACGAAGACCTGGGGTTGACCGTGGTCCTTTCGGAACACCGGCTGGAGCGTGTGGTGCAGTATGCCGACCGCATCGTCTATTTTCCGGCCGCTGGTGCACCCGTCATCACTGGGGCACCCGAAGAAGTGCTGTCGGCCATCCCGCTCGTGCCACCATTGGTGGCCCTGGGCAAAGCCTTGGACTGGCATCCGCTGCCCTTGACAATCAAAGAGGCCCGTCGTTTTGCCCGGCAAATGCCGCTGGCGGGTTCGAGAACCGTCGACGTCACACCGGCACCGCCGCCGGCGCCAGGCAAGACCCATATGCCAGCCCGTGCGGCGCGTACCCACGAGGCTGCGCTGGCTGTCGACAACGTCTGGTACGACTATGCCAATCGTGAAGCGCTGCGCGGCGTCTCGTTATCGATCAAGCCGGGCGAGATCGTCGCACTGATGGGGCGCAACGGTGCCGGCAAAACCACCCTGATGAAGCTGATGGTTGGGCTGCTGCGCGCCAAACACGGGCAGGTGATGCTGGCCAGTGACGAGACGCCGCACAGCAGCGCCAATGGGCACAGCCAGCGCAATGGAAATGGCAAACACAGCGGTTCTGCCTCGCCGGCACCCGCCGCGGCCGTGCGTGGTCTGGTCGATACCAGCCGGCTTTCGCTCGACGATATCGTCAAAGTGGTGGGTTACGTGCCGCAGGACCCGGGTTTGCTCCTGTTCCAGGACACCATCGACCAGGAGCTGGCGTTTACCCGCAAGGGGCACCAGATGGCTCCCAGCCGGGAAGCGGACGACCGGCTGTTGGCCCGCCTGGGCATCGAGCACCTGCGCCAGCGTTACCCGCGCGATCTGAGCGGCGGTGAGCGCCAGCGTGCCGCCCTGGCGGCCATGCTCGTGGCCGATCCACGGGTGCTGCTGCTCGACGAGCCCACGCGCGGTCTCGACTACCAACAGAAACAGGAGCTCAACCGTCTCTTGCAGGAGTTCAAATCCGCCGGCAAAAGCATCCTGCTTGCCACGCACGACGTCGAGCTGGTGGCGACCTGCGCCGATCGGGTCATCATGCTGGCCGAAGGGCAGGTCGTGCTGGATGCGCCGACACGTGTGGCGATGAGCGAGTCGCTGGTGTTTGCCTCGCAGATCAACAAACTGCTGCGTGACCCCGCGTACCTCACGGTCGACGACGTGCTGCACGCCGTCGTGCGGACCAACTGACAGGCGTGTCGCATGAAGCTGGCAAACCTGCTCAATGGGGCTGTTCTCCTGCTGGCCAGTGCTGTGGGCGTGGTGGCGTTTCTATCGCCCTTTTTTGCCCGGAGTAACCAAGCCAACGACGGTGGCGTGCTGTCGCACGCCGGTGATGCGCCGTTCTTCCTGATTGTGCTGATCATCGTGTGCCTGGGGGCGGTGCTGGTTAACCTGTCGGCCGGCACCATGAACGCACGCATGGTAGCCGTTCTCGGTGTGTTGACAGCCTTCAGCGCTGTGCTGCGCGCCCTACCTGGACCGGGTGGCTTCAACGCGATCTTCTTTATTCCCCTGCTGGCCGGGTACGTCTATGGTGCCACGTTTGGTTTCCTGCTGGGTGCCCTGGCGATTCTGGTTTCGGCCCTGCTGGGTGGGGGCGTGGGACCATGGCTGCCGTTCCAGATGTTCACGACCGGCTGGGTGGGTATGTTGGGTGCCGTGCTGCCGCATTTCCCAGGCAAACCCCTGCTCGAAGTCGCCATGCTGGCTGTGTGGGGCATGATCCTTGGTCTGTTGTTTGGTTTCATCATGAATATCTGGTTTTGGCCGTTCGTCATGAGTCCACAGCAAAGCGAGCTCTACTGGCAGCCAGGTCTCAGCCCGTGGCTAACGCTGCAACGCTACCTGGTGTTCTACCTGGCCACGTCACTGGTCTGGGACCTGTGGCGGGCGGCGGGTAACGCGCTGCTCATCCTGTTGTTTGGCATTCCGGTGGTACGCATCCTGCGGCGCTTCCAGCTGCGTTTTCATTTCGAGCACTTCTCAATTTGACCATTCCCGCATCTTGGGGTATTATACCGACGGTTAGCACTCTTGACCAATGAGTGCTAACCGATTTCTTGTGTATCAGAACTAGGAGGACATGCGAGTTATGAATCTTCGTCCACTGGGTGATCGGCTGGTTGTGGAGCCGATCGAGCAAGAAGAACGCACCGCGAGTGGCATCATCCTACCGGAGACTGCCAAAGAGAAACCGCAAGAAGGCAAGGTTCTGGCTGCCGGCCCCGGCAAGCTGAACGACGATGGATCCCGCAGCCCCATGGATGTGGCGGTCGATGATCGTGTGCTGTATGCGAAGTATGCCGGTACCGAAGTCAAGATCGATGGCAAGAAGTTGCTCATCCTGCGCGAGACCGACATTCTGGCCGTCATCGAGTCCTGACGAGCGGACCGGGAAATTTCTGGCCCACCCAATCACACACAGCGAATCATAACCTACGACGTTGAAGGAGAATTGAAACGTTATGGCCAAGCAACTGGTATTTAGTGAAGAAGCCCGCCGCGACCTCAAGGTCGGTATCGATACCCTCGCCAATGCGGTCAAGACGACCCTCGGCCCCAAGGGGCGCAACGTGGCGTTGGACAAGAAGTGGGGCGCCCCCACCGTGACCCACGATGGCGTCACCGTTGCCAAGGAAATCGAGCTTAAGGAACCCTTCCAGAACATGGGTGCCCAGCTGCTCAAAGAAGCCGCCACCAAGACCAACGACATCGCCGGTGACGGTACCACCACCGCCACCGTGCTGGCTCAGGCCATCGTCAACGAAGGTCTGCGCAACGTAGCGGCTGGTGCCAACCCCATGCTGCTCAAGCGCGGGATCGAGAAGGGCACCCAGGCCGTCGTCAAGGCCATCCGCGACCAGGCCATCGAAATCACCACCCGTGAAGAGATTGCTTCGGTAGCCGCCATTTCGGCCCAGGACAAGGAAATCGGTGAACTGATTGCCGACGTCATGGAGAAGGTGGGCAAGGACGGCGTCATTACCGTCGAAGAGAGCAAGGGTCTGGCGTTCGAGACCGAGTACGTGGAAGGTATGCAGTTCGACCGTGGCTACATCAGCCCCTACTTCATCACCAACGCCGAGCGCATGGAAGCCTCTCTGGAGAACCCCTACATTCTGATCACCGACAAGAAGATTTCGGCCGCAGCCGACATCGTGCCGGTGATGGAGAAGCTGGTCCAGATCGGCCGGCGCGAAGTCGTCGTGATTGCCGAAGACGTCGACGGCGAAGCGCTCGCCACCCTGGTGCTGAACAAGCTGCGTGGCATGTTCAACATCCTGGCCGTCAAGGCGCCTGGTTTTGGCGATCGTCGCAAGGCCATGCTGGGTGACATCGCCGCCCTGACCGGTGGCAGCCTGATCACCGAGGAGCTCGGGCGCAAGCTGGAAACCACCCAGATCGCCGACCTGGGTCGCGCCGACAAGATCGTCTCCACCAAGGATGACACGACGATCGTCGGGGGTGCCGGTAACGCTGCCGACATCAAGGCCCGCATCGAGCAGATCCGCGCCGAGATCGACAAGAGCACCAGCGACTACGACAAGGAGAAGCTGCAGGAACGTCTGGCCCGTCTGGCTGGCGGTGTGGCGATCATCCGCGTCGGTGCTGGCACCGAGGTCGAGCTGAAGGAAAAGAAACACCGGGTCGAAGATGCGCTGAGTGCCACCCGGGCCGCCGTGGAAGAAGGTATCGTGCCGGGCGGTGGTGTGGCGCTGATCAATGCGGTGTCGGCGCTGCAGGATGTGAAGGGTGAATTCGACGATGAGAAGACAGGTGTGCGGATTCTGCGCCGTGCCCTCGAAGAACCCATGCGCCAGCTGGCGGTCAATGCCGGCCAGGACGGTGCGGTCATCGTCGAAAGCGTGCGCCGGGCCCAGGACGCGGCCGGCAACAAGCACATCGGCTACAACGTCATGACCGAAGAGTTCGTCGACATGGTCAAGGCTGGCATCATCGACCCGGCCAAGGTGACCCGTGGCGGGCTCGAAAACGCGGCCTCGATTGCCGCCATGATCCTGACGACCGAAGCGTTGATTACTGACATTCCAGAGCCTGAGAAGGCGCCGGCGGCGCCTCCAGGCGGTGGCATGGATTTCTAAACCTTACTGGCAGGTCATGGAAAAAAGGGCCGGCTGCATGTATGCAGCCGGCCCTTTCTGTAAACAAACGCCGTTCCTGAAGCCCCGCAACAAAATAACAGCGGCAGATTCGCCGTACATAACCGGCAAAGCCGCGCCGCCTGTTTCATTGTGGGGCCTGAGCTTGCAAAAACCTTAAAAAACGCAGTGCCTAAACTGGCGCAAAATGCGTAACTCACTATAATAAGGCTTGCACGAGGCTTTGTTCAGCGGTTTGCAGAACCCACTGCCAGATTGGGTCCCTGCACCAGCACGCGCCAGCGACAGGCAGGACCGCCATGGAAACAGGTAAGCCAACAGCCGGGACAATGGCACCGTACGGTGCCCGCATCTTGTTGGGCGAAGATCACCCGATCAATCAGCGCCTGACAACACACATCCTGACGCGGGCTGCCCACACCGTCGATGTTGCCGCCAGTGGTTTCGAGGTCACGCAGACTTTCACACGCCAGCCCTACGATTTGATCCTCATGGATGTGTTCATGCCTGAGCTGGATGGGCTGGCTGCCACTGTATGGATTCGCGACTACGAATCCGTTCATGGTGGGCACATACCTATCATCGGCATGACAGCCGGCGACATGTTCGACGATCGCGACCGCTGCCTGGAGGCCGGGATGGACGGCTATCTGGCCAAGCCGTTTCGCGCCGAAGCTCTCCTGGCGCTCGTGACGCAGTGGACACAACTCTCACCCCTCGACACCGTGCTCCTGGCGAACCTGCAGAATCTCGATCGCGTACCTACCGCACCAGCGGTCGATACCATCGCCATCTTTCTTCGCCAGTTCCTCGACAGCCTGCCGGGGCAGATCGCCGAACTGCAACACGCCTACCAACAAAACGACCGTGCCACGCTGCGCCGCATTGCCCACAATCTGAAGGGCACCGGCGGCACGTTTGGCGCTCCGCGCATCACCTATCTATGCGCCCACCTCGAAACGCTGGCCATTGAGGACGGATGGCTGGCCATGCCAGCCTGGCTGCACGAGCTGGAGCTGACCAGCGAGCGCATCTTGCATCAGCTGCGGATTGAAGCCTGAGCTACCGCGTTCGCTGCCTGACCAACGCCACGTAACCACCCAACAAAATCAGTGCAAACGCAAACCACTGGATGGCATACCCCAAATGAGGCCCCTCACTGAGGTCAAGATCGATGGCACGCGCCGGCAGGCCCCCCTCATCGGCGGCCGGTGCGGCCTGTACGTACACGGGCAGAAGCGGATAGGGTATCTGGTTCTGGATGTTTGGAATATCGACCCGGTACCACTGGCTCAGCGGCGGCGCACCGGGTGCTGGAGTGGCATCGGCCGGCGATAACCAGCTGCTGCGCGTCTGGCTGGCACGTGCCACGCCCTCAACCACTGCGGTGACCGGTGGGGGGTACCTGGCGGGCGACTGATCGTAGGGGATCCAACCCCGATCGACGAGGACCGCCTGGTCGCCGCCGGCTAGACGCAGGGGTGTGATGATGTGCTGCCCGGGTTGGTCCTGGCGTGCCTGGTTGCGCAGTACGATCTCGTGTGCCGGGTCGAAGGTGCCGGTCAGCCGCACATGCCGGTAGTCCAGGTCGTTGACGTCGACGTCGGGCATATTCAGATCGACCGCTGGTTGGTCTAGTCTGGCTTGGATCTGCGCATTACTGGCCCGCCGCTCAGCCAGACGATCCAGCTGCCAGATACCCAGACGCAGCATGATCAGCACGCCAGCCACAACCAGGATCGTCAGCAGCAGCCAACGTGGTTTTTGTTTCACAAAAACCAGACCACGCCGCAGCTGCTTCATCGCCCGTGTCCTATGCTGCCCATGCTGCGGCCACCTGTTGAACGTCAACCAGATCCACCGTACCGCTGCAATCGACGTCGTAATCGGGCACAAAATCGGATCGCAAGAAATCGGCTGCCACCAGCTGGATGTCGACCACATCAACCTGGCCATCCCCATTGACGTCCTCGTTGCCCGCCACGCAGCTCCCAGGTCGCAGGTCGAGTCGGTACAGCTCGCCAGCGGTGTAGGAGAAATCGACCAGGTAGAGATCACCCATGGCATCCTGGCCGAATGCGCTTGGATTATCGACGCTGTGACCAGCCGGCGGCACCAGGGTGTGGCTGGCCACCACCCAGCTGCTGCCATCGGGGCTCAGGGTCAGCAAGCCGTTTACCTGGCAATAATCGGAGAAAACGTACTGGCCAAAAAACGCGCTGTTCGGCGATCCCCGGTACACATAACCGCCGCTGACCGCGCAGCGACCGGTAGTGTGCCCGTATTCGTATGCGGGCCAGGTGAATGTCCGGCCCAGGCAGTGCGGCAGCGATGGGTTGGTGCCATAGGGATGGGTGCCTTCGTAGCAGTTCCAGGCATAGTTACGGCCTCCGCTGTCCGGCGGTTCGTGGTTTACCTCTTCCCATAGGTATTGACCCACGTCACCCAGCCACATGTCACCGGTCAGACGGTCGAAGCTGAAGCGCCAGGGGTTGCGAAAGCCGATCGACCAGATTTGGTCCAGCGGGTTGCCCGGTCCCACGAATGGGTTGGTGGGTGGGATGGCATACGGAGAACCGCCATCGACGTCCACGCGCAGCATCTTACCCAACAGGACACCCGTGTTCTGCGCATTGTTGAGCTGATCGCCGGGGTCGTTGCCATCACCCGTTGACAGATACAGGTACCCCTCCGGCCCAAACTGCAGCTGTCCACCGTGATGATAGACACTGTTGGGGTGGTTGATGATGATGACGACGAAGCGGCTGGCGGGGTTGGCCTGGTCGGGGTTGGCCGACACGGTGTAACGATCGACCTCCACGTTGCCACCCGTGTTGGTGAAACATACGTAGAAGTAACCGTTGGTGGCGTAGTGCGGGTGAAAGGCCATACTCAGCAGCCCTTCTTCGAAACCACTTGACAGCACGAGAGACTGGATATCCAGAAACGGTGTCGTCAGCAAGGATCCATTCCGAACCAGGCGAATCCGGCCAGCCTGTTCGGTGACGAAGAGGCGTGTGCGATCGTAGGGTGCTGCGGCCATGTAAGTGGGCCGCAGCAGGCTGCTGGCAATCAGCGTCGCGCTGATCGTCGTCACCGGTTGGCCGGAGGCCGGCATGGAGGTCGCTGCGTGTGCCCGCGCGGCCGATGATCTGGCAGTAGACATGGCGAGGGCCAGACATATCACCAGTACCAGCACAAACGAACACAGCCGCCGGCCGCGATACCATGGTTTCAGCATAGGGGCCCGTTCACCGTTTCATCACTGCCAAGCCGTGGCGACCAGCGTGATGTCTGTCGCATCGACGGCTCCCGAACAGTTGACGTCGTAATCGGGCACATAATCGGGGCGCATGAAATCGGCGGCCACCAGCTGCACGTCGACGATATCGACATCGCCGTCGCCGTTGACGTCATAGTTACCCGCCACACACTGCGCGGGGCGCAGCGCGATCTTGAACACCTCACCCGAGTCGTCGGCAACGTAAAGATCACCATAAGCGTCCTGGCCAAACGAGGTGGGGTTGTTCAGGACCAGGCCGGCGGGCGGCACCAGCGTGTGCTGTGTTGCCACCCAGGCGCTGCCGTTGAAGCGCAGGCCCCACAGCGTGTTCCCGACGCAGTAATCGGCAAACAGGTAGTCGCCGAAGTAGGTGCTGTTAGGTGAGCCACGGTAGACGTAACCGCCGGTGATGGCACAACCGCCAACACTACCGTGGCTGTATTCGTACACCGGCCAGGTAAAGGTGAGACCGGTACAGTATGGCAGTGAAGGGTTGGAGAGGTAGGGATGTGTACCTTCGTAACAGTCCCAACCCCAGTTGAGACCACCCGGACTGCTGGCCGGTTCGTGATCGACCTCTTCCCAGGTTTCCTGACCCACGTCACCAATCCAGATGTCACCAGTGAGGCGGTCGAAGCTGAAGCGCCAGGGATTGCGCAGACCCAGGCTCCAGATTTCGTCGAGCGGGTTGCCGGGTCCCACAAAGGGATTATTGGGTGGAATCGCGTAGGGTTCACCGCCATCGACGTCGATGCGCAGCATCTTGCCCAGCAGCACACCCGTGTTCTGGGCGTTGTTGGGAGGATCGCCGCCGCTGCCACCGTCACCCGTCGCCAGATACAGGTAACCATCGGGGCCAAACTGCAGCTGGCCCCCGTTGTGATTCGTGTTGGTGGGGTGTGGGATGATGAGCAGGGTCAAGGCACTGTTAGGATCGGCCACGTCAGGGTTGGCGGTGACGCTGTAACGGGCAATTTGGAGGTCGCCGTTGTTGTTTGTGTAATAAACGTAGAAATAGCCGTTGCTGGCATAATCCGGGTGGAAAGCCATGCTCAACAGCCCCTCTTCGTTACCGCTGGAGCGCACCACCGGGTCGATGTCGATAAAGGGTGTTGGCTGCAGCGCATTGTTCTTGTAGATCCGGATGCGACCCAGCTTCTCGATGATGAAGAGGCGGCTGCGATCACCCGGCGCGGCGGTCACGTACGACGGGCGCAGCAAACCGGACGACACCAGGGTCAGGTTGATGTTGGCTTGGGGTGGGGCACCCTCATCCAGCGGCGGCGTCGATACGGATTGAGCCTGGGCCACAGATGGAACCAGACCGGCCAGCATCACCAGGATCAGACATGCGGCCGTGCACATCCGCAGCAGAACGCGAGGGAATGGGACGTGGCTGTCGTGGAACATGAGCTCCTCCGGGTATGTAGGACTGGGGGTATCGTACCTGGTTTCATTATACCCGGCATCGGGTGAACTGGCTAACGGGTGGTGTCCGATATTTCACAAGCCGGTTTGTCGTTGGCGAATCGGGATACCAATGGCCGATCTGGAGTGCGGCAGCCAGGCTGCCGCTTTTGCCTGGTATGAAGAACAAGGCAAAAGCGCGCGCCT
>JAYRNS010000066.1:0-3503 GCA_041912075.1 Anaerolineae bacterium | reverse complement strand
GATCGCTGGTGATCCAGCCCTCATCGCCCAGGTTGGCCTCAAAGACGAGAATGCCGGTCCGGCCGAGCGTGAGGTTTGGCGCAGCGGGCATCCAGAAGGATTTGGGGGTGCCGTAGTACTTCACGTAGACCGCCAGGGTGTTCTCGCCGGCCTGCAGGTAGGGTGCCAGGTCGTAGAGGTCGTAGTGCAGCCGGCGCGGCTGGCTGCGGACAGGGCCGCGGCCCACTTCCGTGGCGTTCACAAAGAGGGCATAGCGCGAGTCCGCCGTGATGCGGGCCGGCACCCGGTCGGGCACGGTGCCGAGCGTGATGCGCTTGCGGAAAAGACCGTGGGCCTCCGGGGCATGGGGATCGATCCGGCCGCCCAACATGCCGGTGGGCACGATCGGTTCCTCGGGCACCCAGATCCAGTGGCCGTGCCAGCGGATCTCGGGGAAGTCCTGCGCGGTGACTGCTGCGGACATAGGGAAGCTCCTCTGCGGTTGGCTGCACATACCGTGCTGCGGTTTGATGGCGGGAATAGGATTGTCTGTAATCCATCCTAAACGCACCGCGTCCCCAGGCCAATTTGGCCGCAGGTCGGGTTAAGGCTGCAGGTCAAGCGCCGCCTGGCCGGTTTCTCCGTCAAACGGCACCGATTGGTGCTCATGGACGATCCGCCAGCTGTCGTTTGTCCTCTCCAGGCACACCGTCGCCCGCACCCACATGCTGACACTCCCGCCGTCCTGCAGTGTGCCGCTTACGTGGTACAGGTAGGTGCAAAACGCAACCTCGGCGTCCGCGGTGATCTCCAGATCGCGTACTACATAGCCGATCTTCCCCGGATACGCAGCAAACCAGTTTTGTGCGCGTGCGCGGACGGCATCTGCGCCTCGAACCTGCAGGTCGCCAATCACGTCAAACGACAAGACGTCAGGGGCGTGGTTGGCCATCAAGGTCTCGATGTCCTTCGCTTCCACGGCGCGCACCCGCGCTTCGATCAGGTCGCGTATCTGCGCCTGCGCCGCCACTGCATCTTTGTCCCTGTTCATGCGTTCCTCGCTGTTCTTTGGTGCTGAAAACAAAGTTCAAGTGCGGCCTTCGATCATCGCTCATCACGGCGCTGGCGCAAGGCATCGGGGCAGGGATTGAGCTACAAGTGAGGGCACAACCTCCGCGATCCCGTGTTATGACGCACCAGGTGTAGTTCAAGAGTCAGGGCATGCCGGCCCAGACCTCATGCGTAGCCCGCACTCCCAGGTGCGGGTCCTGGGGGCACGCCCACGTGCCCGAGTTGCCGGTAACGCGTGTGGCCTGACGGCCACCCCGCACGCGGCGTGCGGGCTGCGCGGGAGGTCCGCAAAACGCGCCCCTGCACACTTAGGTGCTTGATCTATCTGCGCCTCATGAGGCATGCTGTCGCTGTTACTGTATGGCTGTGTGCATTTGAGGAGAACGAATATGTGGAAGCTCGACACCTTGTTGATGGGGGCGGCGGCTCTTCTGCTCCTGGTAGTCAACTGGCTCGCATTTCACGATTACCTTGAGCCGCACACCGTGCGTGACTGGCTGACGCTCCTGGCGTCCGTTTTGGTTTGGATCCAGTTCGCACGGACGTTGTGGCTGCGGAACGACCGCCGCCATGCGGCCGATCTTGCCTGAACCGATCGGTTACGATAGCTCCGGGTAAGGCGGCGTCGCCGGCAGCGGCTGTTCGTAGGTGCGGGCGGCAATCAGGTGCGCAGCAGCGGGGGCGACGCCCGGCTGCAGAAATGCAAAGGCGCGCGCTTCCGTTGCCTGGTCGTCGATGGTCACCCGGGCGTGTTGGCGCACGTGCTCGGCCCACGACGGGACGAGAAATGTTTCTACGTAGCGGTCAGGATCGGCCAGGTCGCGGAAGATACCCCAGCTGAGTGCGCCTTCCCGGCGGCGGAAAATGTTCATGGCCTCCATCGCGGCGATGAACTCGGCCGCCCGTTCTGACGGGACACGGTAGTCGACCGTAATGAGCACCGGCCCGTCTTCCATTTGCGGTGTGATGGCCAGCTGCGGGTCGGGCCAATGCAACGACGGCGACAGGTCGAGATGCTCGGTCGTATGCAGCGGCCAGCGTAGGGCAGCTGCCAATCCCACCATCAGCACCAGCGCAGCAATGGACAGTGCTGCCCCGTTCCCCAGGCGCTCGGCCATGATACCCCAACCAAAGCTGGCCGCCGCCATCGTGCCCTGAAAAACGAGCAGGTAAATACCGAGCGTGCGGGCACGCACCCAGGCCGGCGATGCCATCTGGGCCGCGGTGGTCATACTCGACATCATGGCCAGCCAGGCCATGCCGCCTGCCATCAGGCACGGCACCAGCAGCGGGACGAAATGAACATAGGCCAGCGCAAGCGTGGCTGCGGCGAATACAAGCCCTGCCAAAGCCGTTAACCAGTCAACGGACAGCGAACGCCGCAGCCTGGGCAGGACCAGGGCGCCTCCCAGGGCACCAAAACCAAGTGAGCCCAGGACGATGCCGTAGCCGGTCGCATCGAGCCCCAGGTCGTGCCTGGCCACCACCGGCAGCAGCGCCCAGAGGGCGCTTGCCCCGAAAATAAAGACGCCGATGCGTACGAGCACAGTCTGCAGCGCCGGCGCGTGGCCCACGTAGCGGATCCCCGCCATGGTGGCCCCCACCATATTCTCAGCGGGAAGATCGCTTGGCGCCGGCGCGTGCCGCCAGCGATAGATCGCAGCCAACACGAAAATATAGGAGGCGGCGTTGAGCAGAAAGACGGCCGCAGGGCCCGCGGCGGCCACGATAAGCCCGCCAAGTGCAGGGCCGACTGCCCGGGCGATATTGAACCCTGTGGAATTCAGCACCACCGCTGCCGGCAGTTCCTCCCGGCTGACCAGGTCCGGAACGATCGCCTGCCATGCGGGGCCGTCGAACGCACTCCCCAGCCCCATCAAAAAAGTCAGCGCCAGCAGAGCCCAGGCTGTAATGTAGCCCGACATGGTCAGCAAGCCGAGGGTGAGCGCCACCAGCAGCAGCCATGACTCGGTCACGAGCAGCAGCTTGCGCCGGTTGACGAGATCGGCAGGCTGGCCGCCGTCTGCATGAGCGCCACCAGCAGCGGCGACGCCGTCAGCGAGGTCATGACCCACGTCACCCCTACACTCTGCATCCAGGTGCCGACGTTGGATGCGATCGCGGCGATCCAGATTGAGCGAAAGACCGCCTGGTAGAGGGGACTCCAAGCCGAAGGGCTGCGCCGTGTATCCACGGATGGAGCGCCAGGCGATTGGGGACTCTTGACATTCATAACCGGCATAAGCCTATTATTTTGTCAGGAGTACCCGTGGGGGGTATGGAGCCCTACACACCTTTGCTGCACGATCAAAAATCTATTCTGCCCAGCGGCCAGGCGCTCCGCACGGCACCTCCTGGAGGTGGGGACCTCCTGGAGGTGGGGACCTCCTGGAGGTGGTGTCGCAGATCTTAGTTCAGCCCGTAGCGCTGCCGCTCGTCGGACGTGAAGATCG
>JAYRNS010000065.1:0-1868 GCA_041912075.1 Anaerolineae bacterium | reverse complement strand
GTGGGAAACAGGAGATGCTCCTCGAAGACCTGTGCGCCCATCTGACGATTGCGACCGGCCGGCCGGTACGCTTTGAGTACACTCGTGCGGAAGAATTCACCAGCGCACGTTCGCGCCACCCGCAGATGATCCGCATGAAGAGCGGCGTGCGCGCCGACGGCACGCTGAGCGCGATGCGTATCAAAACCGTGGCCGACACCGGTGCCTACGGCACCCATGGCCTGACCGTACAAATGGTCAGCGGGTTCCGCGGTCTCAGCACCTACCGTATTGGCGCCGCCGAGTTCGACTGTGACGTGGTCTACACCAATAAGCCGACCCCTGGCGCTTATCGCGGTTATGGTGCGCCCCAGGCCCTCTTTGCCCTGGAATGCCACATGGAGGAAATCGCCCTGGCCATCGGCTGGGACCCGATCGAATTCAAGCGGCGCAATTGGGTCAAGGAAGGGGACGAAATCATGATGGCGCGGGCGATGGGTGAGGGTCGCGAAGGGTTTGCCCAGTGGATCACCTCGTCCGGTCTTGAACAGTGCGTGCAGCAAGGCGCGGACGCCGTTGGCTGGAAGCGCAAACAGGATCCCGGCTTCCATACACCCTACCCCGACCGGCCACACATCCGGCGCGGGCTGGGGATGGCCGTGGCGATGCACGGCACCGGGATTGCCGGGCTGGACATGGGCGCGGCCAGTCTGAAGCTGAACGACGACGGAAGTTTCAACCTGCTCATCGGCGCAACCGACCTGGGGACCGGTTCGGACACGGTTCTGGCCCAAATCTGTGCCGAGACCCTGGGTGTTCCGCTGGAGGACGTGGTGGTCTATTCCAGCGACACCGACTTCACGCCCTTCGACACCGGCGCTTACGCTTCGAGCACGACCTACATCTCGGGCGGTGCCGTGTTGAAAGTGGCCGAGCAGGTCAAAGACCAGATCATCGCCCATGCGGTCAAACACTTTCTAGCCGGTGTAGACCCGGAGCAGGTGTGGCTGGAGGATCGCCACGTGTGTGCGCCGGGCGGACGCCGCGTGGCCCTTGACACGGTAGCCCTGCATGCAACCCACCAGGCTGACCAGCACCAGATCATGGCGACGGCCAGCCACATGAGTTATGCCAGCCCGCCGCCCTTTGCCGCCCAGTATGCCGAAGTTGAGGTGGACACTGAGACCGGTCAGGTGACAGTGACGAAATTGCTTATGGCCGTCGACTGCGGTGTGGCGATCAACCCGATGACCGCCGCCGGGCAGGTCGAAGGCGGCATGGTGCAGGCGCTGGGTTACGCTCACTGTGAAGAGATGGTTTATGACAATGAGGGGCATCTGGTGAACCCGCGCTTTGGTCCCTACCGGCTGTACCAGGCCGACGAAGTGCCCGATCTGGGTGTCATCCTGGTGCAGACGTACGAGCCCAGCGGGCCGTATGGAGCCAAGGCCATTGCGGAGATTCCCAAGGATGGGGCTGCGCCGGCCCTGGCCAGTGCCATCTACGACGCCACCGGCGTGCGCATCCGTCAGATTCCGTTTACGCCTGAACGGGTGTGGCGTGCGCTCAACCAACCTGTCACCTGAAACAGTGATCGCGCGTCAAACGGTCAGAAACTGCCTGGAGAGTAGCATTCATACTGTGTCTCAGGCGCCAATCAAGAATAACCAACTCGAAAAGATTCGCTGGAGATTATCATGACAGAACACGTTACGGCAACCCTGCTCGACGGCATGCATTTTCAGGTGGACATCGACCAGTTTGCCATCGACATCGACGCGGCGGCCGAGGTGGGTGGCACGAGCGCCGGCCCGCAGCCGATCCGCCTGGTGCTGGCTGCGCTCTCCGGCTGCACCTCGATGGACGTCATATCGATCTTACGCAAAAAG
>JAYRNS010000064.1:0-2230 GCA_041912075.1 Anaerolineae bacterium | reverse complement strand
GGTGTTCAACCAGGGCAAGATCGAACAGGTGGGCACGCCGGCTGAAATCTACGAACGGCCGGCGACCGCCTTCGTTGCCAGTTTTGTCGGCGTGTCCAACCTGGTCAGCGAGCAAGCTGCGCAGGCCATCACCGGTTCACCGGCCACGTTTGCTATTCGACCCGAAAAGATCCACATGAAACCGCCCGAGTCGCCAGTCCCGGACACGATGGTCGCCGCCGACGGTACGATCGAGGAGGTCATTTACCTGGGGATGTACACCCGTTATGTCGTTGCGCTCGACCAGGGTGGTGAGCTGACCGTGGTCGAGCAGAATCTGCACACGACCTCGATGGACGTGCTTTCGGCGCGCGGCCAGCGGGTCCGCCTGATGTGGGAACGCCAGCACAACCGGCTGATTGGGGGCTGATATGCTGCGCCGACTGTCGAACACACTCTACGGACAGCCTTTGATCATGCTGTTTTTGCTGCTGGGGCCACCCCTGCTCTACCTGGGTGTGGTCTATCTGGGTTCGCTCTTGATGATGCTGATCCAGAGCTTCTTCCGTCTGGATGACTTCACCGGGCAGGTCGTGCGCGAATTTACCCTGGCCACCTACCAGAGTATGCTGACCCAGGCCAATCTGGACATTTTTGCCCGAACGGCCGGCATGGCCGCAGCGGTGACCGTGGCCGCGGCGCTGCTGGCCTTTCCCCTCGCTTACTACATGGCGCGTTATGCATCGCCGCGAGTCAAACCCTGGCTCTATCTGTCGGTGATGCTGCCGCTGTGGTCCAGCTATCTGGTACGTGTCTATTCGTGGAAGCTGATCCTGGCCAAGGAGGGGATCGTCAGCTGGTTTTTCCACACGTTGGGTCTGGGTGGTGTGCTGGACGCCGTGCTCAACCTGCCGGCCATCGGTGGGCCATCGCTGTCGATCTCGCCCATTGGCATGTTTCTGGTCTTCCTGTACGTCTGGCTGCCTTACATGGTGCTGCCAGTCCAGGCCTCGCTCGAACGGGTGCCGTCGTCCGTGCTGGAAGCATCGGCGGACCTGGGAGCCAAACCGCGCGCCACGTTTCTGCGTGTGACACTGCCCCTGGCCTTTCCAGGCGTCGTGGCCGGCTCGATTTTCACCTTCTCCCTGACCCTGGGCGATTTCATTGTGCCCTCGGTGTTGGGAAACTCCAGCTACTTTATCGGCCAGGCTGTGCTGGCGCACCAGGGGACGTCGGGCAACATCCCTCTGGCGGCGGCCATGACCATGGGGCCGGTGGTGATCATGGCGATCTATTTGCTCATCGCCCGCCGCTTGGGCGCGTTCGAGGCCCTATGACCGAGCAACGTCCGTCGCGTTTTCTCGTGCTGACCACGATTGGTGTGGTTCTGTTTCTCAACCTGCCGGTATGGATCATCGCCCTCTACGCCTTCACACCAGACGAGGCGACGTATTCGTTCCCGCTGCCGGGGCTGACCACGCGCTGGTTTGGTGTGGCTTTCCAGCGCAGCGACATGTGGCAGGCGCTGGGGCTGTCGCTGCGCGTGGCGCTGATTGCCACCCTGGCGGCGCTGGTGTTGGGCAGCCTGGCGGCCGCCGCCGTGAGCCGGACGCGCTTCTTTGGCCGCGAGTCGGTGTCTTTCCTGCTGCTGCTCCCGATCGCCCTGCCCGGCATCGTCACCGGTATTGCGCTGCGTTCCTCGCTGGGCTTCTTCGACATCCCCTTTACCTTCTGGACGATCGTGATTGGTCATGCCACCTTCTGCGTCGTGGTGGTCTACAACAACGTCATCGCCCGTTTCCGGCGCACGTCGTGGTCGCTGGTCGAGGCCTCGATGGACCTGGGGGCGGATGGGTTCCAGACCTTTCGTTACGTCATGCTGCCGGCGCTGGCGACAGCCCTGCTGGCCGGGGGCATGCTGGCGTTTGCCCTCTCCTTCGACGAAGTCATCGTCACCACTTTTACCGCCGGCCAGCAGACGACGCTGCCCATCTGGATTTTCAGCCAGCTCGTCCGGCCGCGTGACCGGCCGGTGACCAACGTCGTCGCCCTTTTCGTGATCCTGATCACCACCATCCCAATTTTTCTGGCCGACCGGCTGACGCAGGGGTCAGGCGGGCCGGGGGACCGCGGTGAACGATAGGTAGCAGGTAGTGGCGGGCAGGGTGCCGTCCAGGAATGCCGTCCACGAATGCCGTCCACGAATACACGAAAGATGCATGGCGGGCTGGTACCACGACAAGTGCCGTCC
>JAYRNS010000063.1:0-1943 GCA_041912075.1 Anaerolineae bacterium | reverse complement strand
GAGGGCGCTCCAGGCGATCGCACGATGCTTGCGCCTTGCACGTGGACGGCTGTGTCACGCGAAAGCGGGAGCTCGGCTGCCGCGCTCCAAAGCGGGAGCTTGGCGTCTGCACGCCAGAGCGGCAGCTTGGCTGCCGCACTCCAAAGCGGCGGCACGCCGGGGTTATCGTGATACAAACGGTAAGTAGCGTTGCAGGGGCGTACCGCCCGTTGGTGTGGCTGTCGGCGTGGGTGTGACCCAACCGGCCGGCGGGCGAAAGGTGACCTGCAGCTGCGCAGCGACGGGTGCATTCCCCTCCCACGCGCTGGCGTCGAGGTAACCGGTATTGCTCTGCTGGCTCAACACCAGGAGCACCAGGGGATTGCCCGCAGTCCAACCCGCACGATCTACAATCTCCTGCAGTGGACCGGACAAGTCCGGTGACTCGAACCAACCGGTTGGCCAGACAGACAGCACCCAATCGACCGCAGCCTGCGTGCGCGGGCGCAGCGGCACGAGCGGGTTGCTGCTGTTGAAGTCGGCAGCAGCATCGGCCGCCTCGCCCGCGAGGACGTATGCGACCGGCAGTCCCCCGCCGCTTCCTGCCGCATACAACCGCAGGTGTGCCTCGATGATCTGCGCACCACGGGGAACGTTGACCTGGTGAAAACGCAAACCGGCGTAGTAGTTGCTGCCGGCCACCCGGCCAACGCGGATGATTGGCTCGGCGACACCATTCCCGCTCAGATCGGTTGGCACGTATGTATCGTCAGCCCCGGCTTGAACGGCGGCCTGCAGTGAGACGGGCGACCCTGCTGGGGTTGGCGTGTCGGTCACCGGCAGGACGTCACCAAAGTTTACTTCTGCACCCTCGTTGCCAATCAGCTGTACCCGTACCTCGTTCGCCGTGGTCGAGATAAAACCGGGCGGGTCGTTCTCGATCACCCAGTAGGTCGCAATTCCGAGGCCGGTGAAGGTGTAGTGTCCTTCTGCATCCGTCAGCGTGTTGGCCAGGAAGACCCGATTCTCATTTTGCAGCACGATCGTGACACCAGGCAGAGGGGGTTCGCCAGGATCGGGGAAAAGGTCCAAATCGTAATCGTGCCACACCAATCCCGTAATCACGCCGGGTGGCACCACTGCCAACCGGCGCGCCGCCGTCCGGCTGGCGCTGGCAGCCGGCAGCACGACCAGGGCAAATATAACGGCGGAGATGAGGAACACAACCAGGAAGGCACGAAAGGCAAACCGCGGGGGAAGAACGAGAAACACATGGTTCAAAAGAGATTCACCTCAATTCTTGGTAACCGCACGTAAGGGCGAATCTTTGCCAAACAAGGTTTGGTTGGTGTGTGCTCGGCGCACACACCAACCCCAAGAACCAATGCAAAAGATTCGCGTCCATTGGCGCAGATTTGCGGTCAACAAACCGTGCGCGCCGGTGCGGTCACGATCCTATTCGTTGAGCAGCCGCCATCCCTTCCAGATCTGCGGCAGCAGCTGCCGGCCGTCGACGTAATCACCAAAGTAGATCGGGTACTGGTTGCCGGCCACGACCAGGACAAAGACGGTGTTTGGCGTCACCGATTTGTGCTGTGACCGGTCTGTTTCTTCTACGAAGTAGGGTCCAGGCGCAACACCGTAGAAGCTGTATTCACCGTTGGCATCACTGCGGACCGTGGCCACGATAACGTCTTCTGGACCACGGACACGCTTGTCCAGGGTGTCGCGCCACAGCGTAATCGTCACGTCCTCGATGCCTGGCTCACCTGGATCTGGCACCGCATTGCGGTTCACGTCGTTCCAGACCCGGCCATAGATGCGTCCTGCGGCCGGATCAGGGGTCGGTGTCGGGGTGGCAACCAGGATGTCGGCAAAGTTGACCGTCGCCTCCTGGCCAGCAATGATTGGGAACAACACCTCATTGGGACTCCCAGCTACTGACGCATACCCAGGTGGATCAG
>JAYRNS010000062.1:0-7883 GCA_041912075.1 Anaerolineae bacterium | reverse complement strand
GATCCGGTCACACATCTCGTCGATCGTTGCCATGAGATCGTCTTGACCGGCGCGCAGACGGCGCACGGTTGCGGCCAACGGGGCTGGATAACGCATCATGGGTGGTTTCATCCTTTGTGGATGCTGGTGCCAGGGAAATACGCAGTGTAATCCTCGTTGTCAGCGGGCACAGGTCCGAACAAACCATCTGCACCACCACGAGGCGCTCGAAGTTGCCCCATTATAGACAGGGGATCGAATTGGTCAAGCGCGAGACGCTGCGTGATTCGCGCTGGCAATCGTTGTGGAGGCGTGATATAATTCAGTGGCAGCACGATCAACCATCCAATCAAGCAGGAGATTGACCCATGTTTAGCAGCGCAATGGAAAAGGCGATCAACGACCAGATTCAGAAGGAACTCTATTCAGCCTACGTCTATTTGTCGATGGCTGCATACTTCGAAACCAACAACCTCGCCGGTGCAGCTGGCTGGATGCGTCTGCAGCATCAGGAGGAGCAGGTACACGCAATGAAGTTCTTCGACTTCATCAACGACCGGGGAGGCCGGGTCGTCCTGCAAGCCATCGAACAACCGCCGACCGACTTTGCCTCACCCCTGGCCGTTTTTGAGGCAGCCCTGGCGCACGAGCAGAAAGTAAGCCAGTCGATCCACGATCTGTACGCGCTGGCCGTCAATGAGAACGATTACCCGACACAAGCCATGCTGCAGTGGTTTATCAACGAGCAGGTCGAAGAAGAGAAGAACGCCAGTGCCATCGTCGCCCAGCTGCGTATGATCGGCGATTCGCCGGCGGCGCTCTTTATGATCGACCACCAGCTGGGGGCACGCCAGCCGGAAGCGCAAGGCGAATAAACTGCGAATTTGACAAATACCGCGATCTCGGTACTATCTGACAGTAATGGGCTGGGCGGCATCATTCGATGCCGCTCAGTCGCGTTATAGTGCTTTGAACAGAGCACCGGAATTGCGGTCCTTTATGCGTGAAATTGAGTTTCTATACGCGCGCAACATCGTTGCGCGGCGCCGCGGTGTGCCCCAGCAGGAGCTCAGCTTTGCCTGGCTGGTGCGGAACCTGGCGTACCAAAAGAACGTCGAAGTTCATTGGGTGGGCGAGGATGGTGTCTGGCAGATGCTGCCAGCCACCTACCTTGCGCCGGCCGGCCAGGAATACGAAATCTGGCAAGCCAGCATCAGCGTGGCGGCCTCGGAAGAGGTATCGCTGCCTGGTAATGTCGTGTTTGCCGTAACCTGCACCATGCAGGGACAGCGCTATCACGACGACAACGGCGGGGAACACTATGCGATCGACGCCGATGCCGGTATGGTGGCACGGGCGGACCGCCAGGTGCTCAACGTCGAGTACAGCCCCCGCCTGGAGCCAGAACAGAAGACCTTTCGCATCACCGTCCTGGTGCAGCGCACGGCAGCGCCGCAGCGCGTGTTCGTGCGCTGGAGCCGTGACAACTGGCAGACCTTCCAGGAGACGGCTTGTACGTTCCAGCGAACGTATTGGGACCGGCAGCATCAGAGCAACGCGCGTAACCCCAACCGCTACGGCTGGGAGGTGTGGAAGGCCCAGATCCGCGTCGACGAGACTTTTCAGCTCGATTACGTGGTGGGCTGCGACACGGCCAGCGGGCAGATGTGGGACAACAACGACGGGCGCAACTACACCTGTCATCGCGGGTTGTTCAAAGTTCTCACCCTGAATCTGCACTGTTATCAGGAAGAGAACCAGGATGCCAAACTCAATGCGATCGTGCAGGCGATTCGCGACCTGGACGTGGATGTGGTGTGTCTACAGGAGGTGGCCGAAAACTGGAACAACGGCCACGGCGATTGGAACTCCAACGCAGCCAAGGTGCTGCGCGACCGGCTGGGTGAAGATTACTTCCTGCACACCGACTGGGCGCACATCGGGTTCGATCGTTACCGCGAAGGGGTTGCCATTCTGAGCAAACACCCGTTTCTGCTGCGCGACGCCGGTTACGTCTCGCGCAGCCACGACGTGTACGACATCCATGCGCGTAAGGCGGTCATGGTGCAGATCGAGGTGCCGTACTTCGGGCGCATCAACGTGTTTGCGGTGCACCTCAGCTGGTGGCACGATGGTTTTGCCCATCAGTTCACGACGTTGCGGTCGTGGGCCAACCACAAACATGCCGACGGCGTTGTCGCAACGCTGCTGTGCGGTGATTTCAATGCCGCGGCCGGCAGGGAGGGCTACCGTCAGGTGGTGGCCACGCGGGAGTTCGAGGATCAATTCCTGGAAGCGACGGCACCGCAGCTGTTTGCCCAGGTTTTCCGCGACGCGGCGTCTGGGTGGCCGGAACGGCTGGCCAATGATGGCCGAATCGACTTCATTTTCAAAAAAACCGGCAGCCGGCTGCGTGTGGCCGATGGGCGCGTGCTGTTTACCGACGAGGTGTACGGACGGGTGTCGGATCATTTCGGTTATTACGTGGCATTTGCCGCGAGTTAGGAACACTTCCAGCGTCTCGGAGACGCGGGAAGATCAAAGCGAATAGGAACGCAAAGACATCGGAAGTCTTTGAGGCTTCCGATGTCTCTTGTGTAGGAAAGCAGCAGGTCATCGAATCATGGAGTACGCTGAACGATATGCACTCCCGACGAGTGCCAAACTTGGGCAAACCTTTGCCCGTCAGAATGATTTCAAAGAGGTCTTTTATCTGCGGTGGGGTCGCATCCGCTTCGATGTCAGTTGGGGCAGCGAGCTCAATATCAAGCTGATTCTCAAAGTCTACCGTGATGACACCGTGGAACAGTACGTGGTCGATACCGACCCCACTGGCACGCCGCAGTGGAATTTCCACACGCGCACGACGCGCGACTTTTTTGTTCACCCTTTCCCCAAAAACCACGGCCGCGTCAAGTGCGTCAAGTTTGCCTATATCGTGCACCTCGGCGAGCGATCGATCCCGTCCGAATACGAGTACATCTTCATGGATGGTCACCACTTCGACAACCCGCAGGTGCAGCGCCGGCGCATCAGCGGGGAATGGGCGACACGCAACGGATTCCGTACCGTCGAGTTGGATGCAGCGCTGCTGCAGCGTGACGTCGATCACTACAACGATCACTTCGACTCGCTGCGCGTGACCCCAAAGTTCACGCGTGGCAAGACCGATCATCCCTATCACCCCAAACGTTTTATTCACGACCACATCGACAAGGTCATCTGGCAGCGGCAGCACGACCCCGCCCGGCCGGCCACGATCAAGGTCAGTGTCGATTGCATCGATGATACGGACTTTGTCAACCACCTGTTGCATGCGCACTACTGCGGCGTGAAAGTGCAATGTGTCGTCGACTGGCGCAAGATGATGCTGACGAACAGTCAGAACTATGCGCGCCTTAAACGCGCCGGCATCGAGCTGTTGGGTGTCTTTTGCACGCCCAAACATCCGTCGATCGAAGTCGCGCCCGACATGCATACCAAGTTCATCATCTTTGGCGACAGCGACTGCATTCTGGGCTCCTTCAACATCACGTTCGACCGCTGGGGGGCTAACTGGGAATCGGGCATGACGTTCCATTCGCAAGGGGTGTGCCGCCTGTTGGACAACGTCTTCCAAAGCCAGCGCGGCGGCGTCATTCAGCGCTACGGTGTCGACCCGTTGAGTCAGTTCAACTTGCTGTACACCTTCGGGCGGCAGGCGACACTCAGTGGCAGATACTATCGACCACACCAGGCGATCATCTCCGAAATTCGCCGGGCGCGGTTTTCGATCAAGCTCTGCCTGTTTTTGATCGGTGAGATGACGGGGGAACACGACGACAGCGTCGTTGATGCGCTCATCGAAGCCAAACAGCGTGGGGTGGACGTGCGCATTATCTTCAACGGTCACCTGGCACGCCAGGGTGATCCCGGCAAAGAAGTGTCCATCCAGGAAGAACGCCAGCGCCCGCTGCTGCCGGCTGTCGACCGCCTGCGGCGCGCCGGCATTCCGGTCGCCCTGGCCTACGGCGTCTACGACCAGCCGGTACCCTACTCACCGCTGCACGCCAAGTACTGCATCATCGACGAACAGATCGTGCTGGAGGGCAGCTTCAACTGGTACAATACATCGGTCTTTTCGCACGATCTACTGGTGGTCGTGGCCAATCGCGAGGTTGCGCGACCTTATTTGTACGAGTTCGGGCAAATACTCAACAGGCTACGCATTTACTGATCGATGGATCTCGTACGGCAGAAATAACAAGCGCCACAGGGCGTAAACGCCCTCTGGCGCTTGTCGTTCATAGGATCAAAAGGTCGTTATGCGCTTGGCGGTTCAGCTGGTTCGATGGCAAGGACGTTCGCCAGCTCATGCAGGGCCGCTTTTTCGGCCTCGCTGACACGTACGGCGCCGATACCCAAGAAGCCACCTTCTTTGCTGGCATTGGCCGCATCGACGGCAATCTGATAAAGCCAGGTCCGGTAACCCTGGGCCTCATCCGCTGTGGCTTTTTGATCGACAGCCGCCGCCGCATTCTGCAGTTTGGCCAGGAGTCCGGCCTTGGCCTGCGCGGGGTCCTTGCGTGATTCCAGCTGCGGCTGCGCTTCTTTGGCCGTCTCCCGGTTCTGAAATTCGGCCAGCAGCGCCGTCATCAGCTCATTTTGCGGTGCTTTACTGGCATCGGCAATGTTCCTGGCGGCTGACATCGCCTCTTTCATGGCGCCAAACAGGCTGGGACTGGCGACGGCAATGTACATGGCCGCCGACATCGGCCCTTCCAACAGTGCATCCCATTCTTCGGGTGTGAATGCGGATTTCTCAGTCATATCGCTCCTTTGTAACTAACAGTCATCCGTAGATACGGTTTCCCTGGCCAAACTATCACAAATCAGCGCGCTTGTCAAGTGTTGTGGCCTTAAGCGGAATCTTACAAAACGTAAAGGATTTGTCAGGAATAGGGTATTGATTCTTGGCATGCCCCGTGCTAGACTGCTACGTAGTTCTTCCTTCCAGGTGCAGCTTGTTGACGACGTAGGAGACCCGCTTTATGCCCGGCATCACCACCACCTTCAGCGATGCGGTGCTCGCACATCAGGCGATGCCTGTCACGCACGCAGAAGAGATCGAGACAAGGCTCAATCCTGAGCTGGACTCACTCAATGCCCTGGCTGAAGTGGTCAACCACACGTACGATCTGCGTACGATCCTGCAAACGGCGCTCGATCAGATGGCAGCCGTGCTCGGCATCTCGTGTGGTCTGGCATACCGCCTTACGAACCGTACTGAGGCACAGGAGGAGCAGTGTTTGGCGCTTGTGGCCTGGCGCAGTCTTTCTGAGACATTCCTGGGCCAGTTCAGCATCTTGCCCCTGCACGGCAGCCTCGCCGCCCAAGCCGCGTCAACCGGACAGCCCCTGGTATGGCACGTGACCGAGTATCCCAACGTGCGGCTGCGTCAGGCATACATCGCTGCCGGAATCCATCTCGGCGTCACGGTGCCGCTCATGGTGCATAACCAGATGGTGGGTGCCCTAACTCTGGGCTTTGGCGATGTACGGCCCTTGTCCACCGCCGACTGGTTGTTCCTGGCGTTAGTCGGCCAGCAAACCGGCACAGCCATCGAGATGGCACGTCTGCGCGAGGTCGTCGACCGCTCAGCGACCGCCGACGAATCCAATTATCTGGCGCATGCCCTGCACACGTCGATCACCCAACATTTATACGACATGACCTTGTACGCTGAGACCATTGCGCGCGTACTCGACAGCGGTGAGATTACCCAGGCCGCCAGCTATGTACAATCCATGCATGCGGCCGCGCTCGAGGCGCTGCACGAAATGCACATCCTGACGTCGGAGCTTCACCCGCCAGAGTTGACGAAGGTGGGTCTGGCCGCAGCACTGCAAGCGCGACTCGTGGCGCTGACGGGGTGGAGCGGCGTGACAGCTGAATTCGTGGTCAATGGGGGTGAGATGGGTGCCTGGTTGCCACTCACCGTACAGGATGAACTCCATCAAATTGCGTTGGAGGCGCTGCACAACGCCCTCAAGCACGCCCATGCCCGGCGCATCGAGGTGACGCTGAGCTTCACGCACCGTATGGTGACGCTGGCGGTACGTGACGACGGTGTTGGCTTCGAGCCGGATGCCAACCGCCATGCGGATAGAGTTGGGCTGCAAAACATGCGCGAGCGCGCGCGCCGTATCGGTGGCTCGCTGCGCATCGAGAGTGCGCCAGGCCAGGGAACGCTGGTGCACGTCACCGTCTAGAGAGACTTCCGCGTCACCCCTTTTGATCGAGCACCGCCATCGTCAGCCGCGCCACACACACCAGATGGCCGTGATCGTCGTGAATACGAATGTCCCACACGTGCGTGGAGTTGCCGAGGTGAATGGGGCGCGCCGTACCATGGACGAAACCGCTGCGCACGGCACGGACGTGGTTGGCGTTGATTTCCAGTCCGACACAGATTTTATGTGCTGGGTCGATGCATAACGTTGCCCCAACACTACCCATCGTTTCGGCCAGTGCCACTGAGGCGCCGCCGTGCAGCAGACCGAAGGGCTGCGTCGTCCGCTGGTCGACCGGCATGCGGGCGCGCAGGTGATCCTCGCCGATTTCAGTGAATTCGATGCCCAGGTGACCCGGCATGCAGTTAGCGGACAGCGCGTTCAGCCGTTCGAGATTGGGTTGCACAAACCAGATGGTCGTCATGCCTCAATAGTCCAATCCGTAGTACGCCAGCCCCAACAGACCCGCGTTGCGCACGAGAATGACCCTCACCGGGACCCGGATCAGGACACGGGTGAAACGGCCTTTGTTGAGAAACGACTGCATAAAGTGCTTGTCGCCCAGAAGTGGCAAAATGCGCGGTGGAATGCCACCCCCCACGTATATCCCGCCCCAAGCCCCCAGTGTCAGCGCCAAATTGCCGGCCTGCGCACCCAGGATCGACACAAACATCTGCATCGTCTCCAAAGCCAACTCGCACGGATGGGTGGCATGGTTGAGCGCGGCGGTGACGATCACCGGCGTCGGGTCACTGGCGGCCTGCAGCTGCTGCGCCAGCCACGGCGGTTCCTGCGCAACGCCAGTGTCCTTTAGATAGGCATACAGGTTGGGGATACCGCGGCCTGAACAGACCCACTCGTAGCTGACGTGGTCGAGGCGTTTGCTCATGTAACGCAGGAGGTCCATCTCCAACGGGTTGGTCGGCCCAAAATCGGTATGCCCCCCTTCTGAGGCGTGCGCCTGATACCGGGTACCATTCCAGATCAGGTATGCTTCACCGAGCCCTGTGCCAGGTGCAATGACCCCAATCGGGGCGTGGGGCAGTGAGCGGGCGTCGTTGAGCAGGTGGGTTTCATCGGGCAGCAGAAACGGCACAGCGTATGCCGCAGCTTCGAGATCGTTGAGCAGGTCGACCCGATCGATCGCCAGGAGCTCGCGCAGCCGCCCGGCACGGATGATCCACGGCAGGTTGGTTGCTGTGGCATCTTCCCCTTCCACCGGTCCTGCCACGCCAAAGGTCGCCCGCGTCACCTTCTCCTCACGGTCTTGCAGAAATTGCTGGATGATACTTTCCAGGTTGGGGAAATCTTTGCTGGGAAACGTGGCGTCGGCCAATGCGTCACGCGGCCCGTTTTCCGCAGTGTACAGTGCCAGATGCGTCTTGGTGCCGCCAATATCGCCTGCGAGCAGCATAGAGATGACTCCTTTGAACTTGATACTTCAATTATAATGTGCGTTAGCTTGGGTGACAAACTCGTGCTCCGGTAGATAGCGGTGCGCCATGCCTGCCGGTGTACCAAGCGCACGGTAACCGGATACGGTCGCTGGCGAACTTGCCAGGGTGTCTGATTGGCTGTACGATGGGGTTGCAGGTTGGAGGTTGGAGGTTGGAAGTTGGAGGTTGGAGGTTG
>JAYRNS010000061.1:0-3085 GCA_041912075.1 Anaerolineae bacterium | reverse complement strand
GGGGGGGGGTGGTGGGGCGGGGGGGGGCTCCCGGGGGGGCGGGGGGGCGGCCGTGCTCGGGGCCCCGGCCCGGCGTGTGGGGGGGGCGGGGGGGCCGCGGGGGGGGCGGATGAATGTCTGGTCGGTGGGTGGTGCCGGCACGGGGGAGGGTGTTGGGGTCCGGCGGATACCACAGGCTTGCAGCGCAGCTGCGGCAGACAGCGTGGCTACCAGCGTGAGGAAACGGCGCCGGCTGACCAACGGTTGGTCATCATCGGACATGATCGGTTGTTTGCCTCTCCAGATAATCCGTATAGCCGCCCTGGTATTCGACCAGCGTGCCACGGGTTGGCTCCAACAGGGCCACGCGGTCAGCGACTTTGTCGAGAAAGTAGCGGTCGTGGGATATCACGAGCACTGTACCATTGAAACGGTCCAATACCTCCTCGAGCACCTCGGCCGAGGGGATGTCCAGGTTATTGGTCGGTTCGTCGAGCAGCAAAAAATTGGGCTGCTGAAGCATCAACAACGCCATCTGTAAGCGGCTGCGCTCGCCGCCGCTCAGGCTGCCGACGGTCTGTTCTTTTGCCTTTTGCCAGGGGAACAAGAACTGGGTCAGAAACGCCGCGGCTTCGTCCTCGTACATCGGCTTCACGTCGCGCACCGCCTGGACCAGGTTCTTGCGGTAGTCGAGACTCTGGTGCTCCTGCGTGTACAGACCGAGCTTGACGCTGGGTCCCAGCTTGACTACGCCGCCCGTCGGCTGCAGCTGGCCCGTAATACAGCGCAGCAGCACACTCTTGCCAGCGCCGTTGGGTCCAATCAGACCGACACGATCTCCATGCCACAGCAGCAGGTTCACGCCGGCCAGCACCAGGTTGTCACCAAACGCCATGGCGAGATCGACGATTTCCAGCACCTTGGTCGAGCCGCGCCAGCCATCGAGCTGCAGACCCATCGTCTTGAGCTCGCTGACGCGCTCGACCTTGTCCATCTGTTCGATCTGGCGGCGTTTGTTACGCGCCTGGACGACGTGACGGCGGTTCGACATGCGCGGGTTGACCAGGCTGGCCCACAGTTCCAGGCGCGCGATGGCCGCCTCCAGGCGCGTGATCTCCTTTTGCTGGGCGGCGAACAACTGTGCTTGACGCAGGCGGCGCAGCTCACGCTCGGTGACGTACGCCGAATAGTTGCCCACGTAAAAATTGAGGCGACCCGCCTCCAGCTCGACGATACCGTCGGCGACTTCGTCGAGCAGGTAACGGTCGTGGGAGACAATGACAACGGCACCGGTGTAGCTGCGGATGAACTTCTCCAGGTAGACCTTACCGGCCAGGTCGAGGTGATTGTCGGGTTCGTCCAGCAGAAGCACTGCCGGCTGGTTGACCACCAGCTTGGCCAGGGCAAGCAGTTTCTTCTGGCCGCCGCTCAAGACGGTGGTTGGCAAATCGAAATCGCGCTCCTCGAACCCCAGCTGGCGCAAAGTTGCTTTGACGGTGTTTTCGTACTGCTGGCCACCCATCTCGTCCCAGCGCGCGAGCAGCTGATGCTGCCGGTCGAGCGTGCGCGCCAGTACGTCCGGGACGGCATAGACGGTGGGGTCGGCGAGGGCGGCTTCGACGGCATGCAGGTCCTCCTCGATCGCCGCCAGGCGCGGCGAAGCGGTCAACGCTTCGGTCAGCACGGTCTGGTGTGGGGCGAGCACCACTTCCTGCGGTAAATAGCTCACCATGGCACCCTTGGCCACGTAAATGAACCCGCTTTCAGGTGGCAGCAGACCGGCCATGAGCTTGAGCACGGTGCTCTTGCCAGCACCATTGGGGCCAACGAAACCGACTTTGGCGTCGTGCTGGATCGGCCAGGCCAGGTCGCTGAGCTGCAGCCCGCCGGGGTGACTGAAGGCGACGTTGTCGAGACGGAGCGCAATCATAGCGGTTACTATAGGCAACACCCGCCATTTTGGCAAATCGACGTTGACATTCGCCGGGTAAACCTCTATAATGCGCACGAATAGCCGTCAACGAATGGGGGCAACGAATCAACGAATGAAGTCATTCACCATTCTACACACCAACGACATCCACGGCCGCATCGAAGGGCTGGCCCGGGCGGCAACGCTCATCGGCGGTCATTCGCACAATCTGCTGCCAAACGGCGAATGGGTGGGCCGCGTCCTGATCGCCCAGGCCGGGCAGTACGCCGAACACGTGGGCCGGATCGATCTGGCCTGGGACGGCGACACCCTGAACGTGCTGCGTGTGGCCTGTCTGCCGGTCGGCGACGATTTGCCGCCGTCACCCATCGTGTTGGCCGCGATCGAGGCGCAGGAGGCCGAAGCCGCGCGTTTTCTGGACCAGGTGGTCGGCGAGCTCGCCCAGTCGCTGGATTTTGCCGAGGATCGCGAATGTGGGGTGGCCAACCTGATGGCGGATGCCCTGCGGGTACGCCTGCAAGCAGACGTGGCTGTGGTTGGTGCCGGTCAGGCGTTTTCTGGTCCCCTACCAGCCGGTCCAGTGACGCGTCTGGTCCTGTGGGAGGTGTGCTCGTCGTCGGCCAACCCCGGTGTTGCGACACTCAGCGGTGCCCAGCTGCAGGCGATGGTCCACCGCGGCCTTGATCCCGGGTTTGCCGCCGAGCAGCCGCGCACCCTGCGCGGCGCCAGGCGGGGCCTGCTCCACCTCAGCGGGGCCGTGGTCCGTCATGGGCAGCTGTGGATCGATGGCCAGCCCGTGGACCCCAGCCGGCCCTACCGCGTGGCCGGCAGCGATTGGGAGCTCGAACCGTATGGTGGTTACCCTGAACAGGAGTGGCAGTTTGAAGCCGTCTACGACACGCCCACCATCCTGCGCGAGGCGCTGGAGGGGTACCTGGCGGCCAATCGTCCGGCGGTGGTTACGATGGGTCGGTTGGGGTGAGCGCGAATGGCCGTCCGCGAATGCTGGCCGCGAATGGCCGTCCGCGAATGCTGGCCGCGAATGCGCGAATCACGTTCTCACGTTTTCACGCATCACGCATTGCGTTTTCACGCATCACGTTCTCACGTTTTCAGGCATCACGCTCTCACGCATCACGTCTTCACGAATCACGTCTTCACGCATCACGCTCT
>JAYRNS010000060.1:0-1512 GCA_041912075.1 Anaerolineae bacterium | reverse complement strand
CGCAGCTGCCCCGGCAGGACGTCGTTGGGTGACAACCCCGTGTCGTGCACAGCAATGTGATCGTGCGTGATGGCGAACACCAGCGTGCGCGGCGGTGGAAAGTGCTGACGGCGGATACCAGCCTGGCGCACACTGCGTGCCGTCGGATCGAGCACGCCGGTCGTGTAGTAAGCCAGCAGCAGTGCATCGCGCGCCAGTGACTGCTGCACATCGGCCAGGGTCACGCTTTCACCTTCTTGCTGGCCCAGCAGCCCGGCCTGCCCGGCCGCCAGCGTATCCAAAAAGGCGCGGGCGCGACTGCGTTCGGCCAGATCGAAGGCCAGGGTCAGGTCGTTGAGCGAGACCGCCAGGAGCACGGCCTGTGCGAAGGCGATCATCACGCTGGCTAGAAAGCCGGCACGCGCGTCGGCGGTCGAGATGCCCGTGCGCAGACTTTCGAGCTGGTCGATGGCCAGCAGGTATTGAGCCAGGGCTTTCTCGTCGTTTCCCTGTGCTGCCAGCAGCCCAGCCCAGCTCAGGCAGGCCAACGCCTCGCGGTAGGTGTCCTCACAGCCGTGGTGGATGCGCAGCGCCCTCTGGTAGGACTCGGCGGCCTGGCTGGCATACGCTTCACCCAGCTGTTCGTAAACCTGGCCGAGGTTGTCGTACGAGATGCCAGTGCGGCACAGGTACCCGGCCGCCTGGCAGATGGCCAGGTGTTGCTGGTACGCTGTGAGCGCCGCGTGCCACTGGCCGGCGTGGCCGTGCAGGCTGCCGAGGGTGTTGTAGACCGAGGCCTGCAGGCTGCTGCGCTCGCGGGTGGGGGCCATGGCATCAAGGGTGGCCAGTGCGTTCTGGCAGTATTCGATCCCCTGGGTCACGTGGGTTGGACCAAACGCGCCGGCCGTGAAGCCGGCACTACACGCAATGGCCATGTTCGTCCAGGCCGACGCGACGTCGATCGGTTTGTCAAGACCCGTGAGGGCGACGAGGGCCTGCCGGCAGAAGGCCAGCGATTCCGGCCAGCGGTCGAGGGTATGGCAGGTGACGCCGAGGGCCAGGGCGGCGCGGGCTTCGAGCAGGGGATCGCGGCCCTGGTTGGTGGCGAGGGCCGCGCGAAACAGCCGCTCGCCGGCGCCCCAGTCACGCGCCCGCTCGTTGGCCAGGATGCCGGCGAACAGCAGGCGCCAGGCGTGGTACCCGATTTCGACCTGAGCGCACGCGGCCACGGCATCCAGGATCGCCGCGCAGCGGGCCAGGCGGTCGTGCTGCGAGCCGGTCGTGTCGTTGTAGGCCTGGTAGAAGGACTCGACCAGATCGGGCGGGCAGGGTGAGTCGACCGAATGTGTCATAGGTGATGACTATTTTCGCCAGCCAGGCGCAGATCGCAAATTCCGGGAGCAGCGTTGCCAACTCTTTAAGAGTTGGCAACTCTAGGAGGTGTCGTATGCCGCAGCATGATCCACCCTACGGGGGCCGCATTCGGGTGCAGCAGGACGGTTCGGTACGCTGGTTGATCCGCGAGCGTGTCTT
>JAYRNS010000059.1:0-2754 GCA_041912075.1 Anaerolineae bacterium | reverse complement strand
TGTTGGGCGAGCTGTTTTCGGTCAATTCGCTGGTGTCGATTCTGCTGATCGCGGCGGCCTTTATCCCCGTCATCCTGGCCATCATCGCCGTACGCCGTCTCAACCGGCGCACAAGCCCACCGACCACCTGGCCGATCTGGCTGGCCGGCATTGCGCTGACGGTGATCCTGTGGATCGCCATGGGAACGACGGCCCGCATTTCCGACCTGATGGCAACCGGCCCCTTCATCTACGTGATGACGACTACCATCGCCTACGTCATTGCCTGTATGCCCTTGTTCTTTATCATGGGGCTGACGATCGCGCTGGTTTTGAATGAAGAGGGTTTGCGCGGCCGCGGTCTCTGGCGCATGCTTCTCATTGTGCCGTGGGCCGTGCCCAGTTACATCACGGCCCTGATCTGGCAGTTCTTCTTCCGTGACCAGGGTACGATCAACCAGGTGCTGGCACTTTTTGGCATCAACGGCCCGGCCTGGCTCAACAACCCGTTGACAGCCTTTGGTGCCGTGGTGATCATCAACGTGTGGCTGAGTTATCCGTTCTTTATGGTGACGATCCTCGGTGCGCTGCAGTCGATTCCACAGGATATGTACGAAGCGGCCGACGTCGACGGGGCCAACTACTTGCAGAAGCTCTTTAGCCTGACACTGCCCATGCTGCGTCCCGCCATATTGCCGGCCGTCGTACTCAGCTCCATCACCACGTTCCAGATGTTCAACACGGTTTACCTGGTGACCAAGGGTGGTCCGATCAAGGGCGCGGGCATTCCCGGTGCCACCGAGTTTGTCATGGTCTATGCGTACAAACAGGTGTTCAACAACGGGGCTTATGGTCTGGCCGGTGCCTTTGCCGTCATCGTGTTCGTCATGCTGTTCATCGCCACCCTCTACAGCCTGCGCATCACGCGCCTCACACAAGGAGCCAACGCATGAAACACCGCAGCCGACTGGCAACCGCCATGCTCTACGTTATTCTGGTCTTGGCCTCCCTGTTCGCCATCTATCCGGTCTACTTTGCGTTTCTGGCCTCGCTGCGACCGGGCAACAGTCTCTATTCGACCGATCTGGCCAGCATGTTCTTCCCGACGCAGATCACGTTGGAGAACTACCGTATCATGCTGTTCGACAAACCTTTCTTTTCCTGGGTCGGAAACAGCCTGTTCGTTTCGCTGTTCACCGTCGTCGTCTGTCTGATCCTGGCCACCTCAGCCGCCTTTGCTTTTTCGCGCTTCAAGTTCTGGGGACGGTCTTTCGGTCTGATTCTCTTCCTGGCCATCCAGGCCTTCCCCGCGGTGCTGGCCCTGGTGCCGATCGCGCAGATTCTGAGTGCCCTTGGGTTGTACAAGAACCTGTGGGGTCTGGTGCTGGCCTACGCTTCGGGCACGCTGGTATTCTGCACCTGGAATCTGAAGGGCTACTTCGATACGATTCCCATTGAAATGGAAGAAGCGGCCCAAATCGACGGCGCCGGGCCGATTCAGAGCTTTATCCGGATCGCACTGCCGCTCGCCCGGCCGGCGATCGCCGTCACCGCGCTCTTCGGGTTCCTGGCCGGCTGGGGTGAATATGTGCTGGCTTCGGTCATCATCCCCGCACCCGAGACGGCGAAGACCCTGCCGGTAGGTCTGTATAACCTGGCCAGCGATATCAACGTCCCGTGGGGTCAATTCGCCGCCGGCGCGATGATGGTCAGCATACCGGTGCTGATCCTGTTCCTGTACTTGCAGACCTATCTGGAATCTGGTCTGACCGTGGGTGGTGTCAAGGGGTAATCGACCCTTGATCTACCCACCGCGCACATTGCCGTGCGCCCGCCCAGGCGGCACCGCGCAGGTGCCGCCTTTTGTTGCATAAGGATTGCCGTCCCGTGGAAGATATCATCTTCGGCACCCTGGCCAGTGACGAACTCAAAGTCGCAAGTCTGCGCGCGCGCGTGCAGGGCATCCAGCACCGTTACGACCTCACGCCGGCGGACCCGCGGCCGGGTCAGGCGATTACACTCACTGTCAGCACCGGACCGGACCTGCCCCTGACGCAGGTGGTGTGTTACTACACGACGGACGGCTCGATGCCCCACGGCCGGCGCGGGGTCGCCCAACACGGTGATGTGCAGCGATTTGTCCCGCACCACGTCACCTGGGACAACCTGGCCTGGGGTTACGTCCAGTTCTGGCAGGTGACGCTGCCCCCGCAGCCGGCCGGCACCCTGCTGCGTTACCAGATCGGCGGCTGGACCGGTCACGACGATGGGGAATATTGGGCCGACTGGCCGAGCGTGCAGGAAGCCAGTGAGGCCGCTACGACGGCCTTTTTTGCCGGCCAGCCGGTCGACGCCGCCGTCATCCAGGCACGAGACCGCGCGTTGGCGCGCGGCAGCCAGCCCACCACCTTTGCGCTGCGCATCGACGAGCTGGTACCGCCACCCTGGACGCGCGGCGCACTCGTCTATCAGGTATTCCTGGACCGGTTCTACCCCGGTGATGGCCAGCCCTGGCTGACGCCGGCACGGCCTGATGGTGCCCCCGACCTGGGAGGTTTTTGGGGTGGCACGCTGCGCGGTGTGTGCGACCGGCTCGACTACCTGGCCAGTCTGAGCGTCGACTGTCTATGGCTGTCACCGCTTTTCGTCAGCCCGTCGCACCACGGCTACGATGCTGTCGATTATTACACGGTCGACCCTCGCTTGGGCACCGCCGACGATCTGCGCGATCTCGTGCGCGCCGCACATGCCCGCGGGATGCGCGTGCTGCTCGAT
>JAYRNS010000058.1:0-7030 GCA_041912075.1 Anaerolineae bacterium | reverse complement strand
TGCGCGTACTATAGTGGAGGCGGTATCAATTGTCAAACTGGGCAGACACCAACGTCCCCGGCACGGTCCGAATGGCCGTTCACCAAGCAAACCAACTGCGGACCCTGCCGGGGACGTATTTGCGGGGATCAGAAGTTGTTGTACAGCAGTGCCTTCTTGACCTCGCCGATCGCGCGGGTGATGTTGATCTCGCGCGGGCAGGCTTCGACGCAGTTGAAGATCGTGCGGCAGCGCCAGACGCCGTCGGGCTGGCCGAGCACACGCAGCCGCAGCTCGGCACCCTGGTCACGGTCGTCGAAGATAAAGCGGTGCGCCTGCACGATGGCCGCCGGACCGGTGTAGTCCTCATTGGCCCAAAAGCTGGGGCACGACGTCGTGCAGGCGGCACACAGAATGCACTTCGTGGTGTCGTCGAACCGCTCGCGTGCCTCGATGCTCTGCAGCCGCTCCTTTTCGGGCGCGATGCCCTCCGTTATGAAATAAGGCAGCACGGCGCGGTACTTGGCAAAAAACGGATTCATGTCGACCACCAGGTCCTTGATGACTGGCAGCCCCCGGATGGGCTCGACCGTGATCTTCGCCCCGGTGTGCTTGACCAGCGTCTTGCACGCCAGCCGGTTGCGCCCGTTGATCACCATCGCATCCGAGCCGCAGATCCCATGCCCGCACGAGCGCCGCAGCGTGAGCGTGCCATCCTGATACCACTTGACCTGGTGCAGCACATCCAGGATCTGGTTGAACGGCTCCGCCTCAACCGTGTAGGTCTCCCAGTGCTGCTTTTTGTCCACTTCAGGGTTGAAGCGTAGAATTTTCACCGTAACTTGCATCATTGGCCTCCCAACAGCAATGCGCGGGTCGTCGCGTCATCACCGATCAATAGACACGCTCTTTGGGCTCGTACTTGGTGATCACCACCGGCTTGTAATCCAACCGCAGGTTGCCGTCCGGCTCCAGCCAGACCAGGCTGTGTTTGAGCCAGTTGACGTCGTCGCGCTTCGGGTAATCGTCGCGCGCATGGCCGCCGCGGCTCTCGGTGCGCGCCAGGGCACTCACACACGTCGCCTCGGCCAGGTCGAGCAAACACCCCAGCTCGAACGCCTCCAGCAGCTCGGTATTGAACCGTGTGCCCTTATCCTGGACGGTGATGCGCGTGTAACGGTCTTTGAGCTCGCGAATCTTCTTGAGCGCCCCCTCGACCAGCTCAGCCGTGCGGAAGACGCCGACGTTGGTCATCATGATTTCCTGCATCTCGCGCCGCAGGGTGGCCACTTTTTCGTTGCCCTGGTTGTTGCGAATGCCCTCCAGCACCGACTTGATCTCGGCTTCGGCATTGGCCGGCAGCGGTGTAAACTCGGTCTGGTTGGCGAATTCGACCGCCTTCTGTCCCGCTACTTTGCCAAACACCACCAGATCGACCAGCGAGTTGGTGCCAAGACGGTTGGCGCCGTGCACCGACACACAGGCGCATTCCCCCGCGGCGTAGAACCCGGGGAGTACCGTGTTGCTGGCGTCGATGACCACTTCGGCATCGATGTTGGTGGGAATCCCCCCCATGGCATAATGGGCGGTCGGCTGGATCGGCATCGGTTGTTTGACCGGGTCGACGTCGAGATACGTCCGGCAGAAATCGGCAATGTCGGGCAGTTTGCTTTCGACGTAGCTGGCATCGACATTGATCGGTTTACCATCAGCGGTTTTGCGCCCATCGAGGGCGGCATACTTGTTGATGGTGTCCGGTCGGGCATCGAGGTAGACGTAGTCTTTACCGTCGATCCCGTTGCCGGCCATGATCTCCAGGTAGATCGCCCGTGAGACGACGTCGCGCGACGCCAGGTCCTTGACCGTCGGCGCATACTTCTCCATGAAGCGCTCGCCCTTGTTGTTGAGCAGAATACCGCCTTCGCCACGCACCGCTTCGGTGATCAGGATACCCATCTTGTAGATGCCGGTGGGGTGGAACTGGAAGAACTCCATATCCTCCTGCGGAATCCCGCGGCGCAGGGCGATCGCATTACCATCACCCGTCAGGGCATGGGCGTTGCTGGTGATCTGCCAGACGCGGCCAAAACCGCCGGTGGCAAAACACACCGCTTTGGCGTGGAAAACGTGATACTCGCCCGTATCGATCTGCAAGGCCACAATGCCGTTGACTTTGCCGTCGGTCACAATCAGGTCGATAACGTGATATTCGTCGAAAAAGGTCACATTGTTCTTGATACACTGCTGGTAAAGCGTTTGCAGGATCATGTGCCCGGTACGGTCGGCGGCGTGGCAGGCGCGACGGACCGGTTTTTTCGTATTGTTGTTGGTATGGCCACCAAACGGTCGCTGTGAGATCCGGCCATCGGGCGTACGGTCGAAAGGCAGCCCCATATGCTCCAGTTCGTAGACCACCGGCACCGCCTCGCGGCACATAAACTCGATGGCATCCTGGTCACCCAGGTAGTCACTGCCTTTGACCGTATCGAACGCGTGCCATTCCCAATGGTCTTCTTCCAGATTGGCCAGCGCCGCACCGATACCACCCTGCGCCGTACCGGTATGCGAACGTGTGGGGTACAGTTTACTCACGACACACGTCTTGGCGCCGCGCGAGGCATAGAGGGCGGCCATGAGACCCGCACCACCAGCTCCCACAATGACAACATCGTATTGATGCGTAGGCATAATCTTTTCCCTCTCACACCGCGCCGGTTTGGAAGCGAATGATCGTCTGTGTGCCCATGATCAGCATGATGAACACCAACAGGTACAGCGCGACTTTGATGGTCGTGTTCCAGGCCGGCCGGCGGATGTAGTCGTCGATGATCCAGCGCATGCCGTTGGCACCGTGCAGCAGCGCCAGGAAGAGCATCGCGACATCGTACAGGCTCCAGAACCAGCCCAGCGGCCCTGACCAGCGTTCGACGATCGTCTGGAATGTGATATTTTCCACCCGGATCACAATGTGCATGTACAGCAGGTGAAACAGGACCAGGAAAATCAGCACCAGGGCCGATACGCGCATGAAGAACCAGGAATAGAGCTCAAAATTGCCACCCCTAGATGGGGTGAGACTGCGGGTTGTCATGGTCGTTTACCCCCTAGGCTGGTGTATGGAAAAATGTGCTCAAGGTGATGACGGCCGCCGGCACAAAGGCCAGGAGTGTCAGCACCATCCCGATCCTGAAAAGCAGCCGCTCGTGTACCGTCGCCGCTGGCCAGAAGTCGATGATGATGATGCGGATACCGTTGATGGCGTGAAAGAGCACACCAAAGATCAAAATGACTTCCATGACTTTGAAGACGGGTGCGGTATACAGAATCAGAAACTTCGAGAACACATCTTCGCCGAGGTTCATTAGATAAATGTCGAAGATGTACAGAAAAAGAAAGGCGAGAATACCCATACCACCCACGCGGTGCAGCAGCCAGGCCCACTGGCCATCACGCCCGCGGTAGGTGATCCCCCGCCAGACTGACGCAATTGCCTGCCCCATATCCATTTACCTCCGTAACGTTGGAAACCAGAACGGCGCCTACGGCTCGTTGGCTAGAACCCATCCGAAAACCTTTAGGCACTCCACGCCAGGCGATATGCTCTGGGTTTTCGGATAGGCTCTGAGTACCAGGTCATTGTGACCTATCTACCATAAATTGCGTATGACGCAGCGCAGGTCAGACTTGCGAATGTCATGCGCGGTGTGAAATCAAGCACATTATATCACAGTCCACCGACTTGCGTAGTCTTCGAAACCGCACAAGCCTGGCTGCCGTTTATCTTACCTTCTGAAATACAACCCGCCACGAAAAGTGCCCCATACACAGATTGCGGCTCAGCTCACTTTGACAAGAGGCCTCATCCTGACAGTAGCCACCCGCAATCAACAGCGGAATCGGGATGTCGTGGGGATTGGTCGAGGTCGCAATGCTCGTCTGGCTGGTGGCATCGGAGCCATCGGGGTTGCGCACCACCCGCAGCACATCACCGCTGCCCCAGTTGACGAATTCCGCCCGCCCTTCGCCCTTACTGCCGGTGACCTGCGGGTTGTCCATGTTGTACTGGCCGGCGACGATGGCGCCATTGACCGGTGATCCGCCCCGGTCGACCACCAGCACGTAGGCGACGTGGTTGTAGCCACAGTGGACCGATGGTCCGTCCAGATATCCCCCGTTTTCTTCGACGCCCAGTGGTCGCTGTTCGATCACGACGTACTGTGGTCCACCGCTCGGTGGTGATGGCGGCGCCTTGGTGGGTGCGGGTGCCGCGGGCGTGGCCGTGGGCGGTGCCGCAGTTGCTGTGGGCGGGGGTGTGGGGATGTTGGCTGCGACCGCCACCGTATCCAGCGGTCCGCTCGTTGTCACCACACTGGCCGCCACCCAACCTTCACGCGTGCCAACACAGCATACCTGCCACCAATCGCCGGCCTGGTTCTTGCCGACGATGGTCACTCCGTCACCCGGCGCCAGACCACCGGTGACCGGGTAAGCCGTGCCCGGCCCGCCACGCACGTTGACCGCCCGAGCGGCGCGGGCTGACGGCGGTGCCGGTGTGGCGGTTGCCGCCGGCGTTGGCGTGGCGGTTGGCACGGGCGTATCCGTTGGTGCTGGCGTGGGCGTACCGGTGGGAGTGGTGGTGGGCAGAGCCTCAGGAACGGGTGTGGACGTGAACGTCGGCATGAGAGTCGCCGTGGGGGCGAGGGTCGCCGGCATCGATGTGGCCGTCGCCGCCGGCTCACGGGTCGCCGGTGCCCCACACGCCGCCAGGAGCCCTATCCCAATCATCAGGCTCAATACAAACCCAATACGCATGCTCACACGCCTCTCCTCGATTGAAAACCACAAACTTTCGCGCTCAAAGGTTGGCAATCACTGCCGACGCGAATTCGGACGTCTTGACCTCCGTCGCCCCCTGCATCTGGCGAGCAAAATCGTAGGTGACGATCTTCTGCTCGACGGTGCGGATGAAGGCGTCGATGATCGCTTTGCCCGCCTCTTTCCACCCGATATAGTCGAGCATCATGACCCCCGACAACAGCAGCGAGCCGGGATTGACCTTGTCCAGGTTCGAATACTTCGGCGCCGTGCCATGGGTCGCTTCGAAGACCGCCATGAAGTCACCGATGTTGCTGCCCGGGGCGATCCCCACACCTCCCACTTCGGCGGCCACGGCATCGGAGAGATAGTCACCGTTGAGATTAGGTGTTGCGATAACGTCGAACTCGTCGGGTCGCAGCAGCATCATCTGGAACATGATGTCGGCAATGCGGTCCTTGACCACGATCTTGCCCGGCGGGACTTTGCCGTTGTGCGGCTCTTTCCACACCGCGTCTTCCGTGATCGTGACGTCACCAAATTCCTGGGCTGCTACCTCGTAACCCCAGTTACGAAATGCCCCTTCGGTGAACTTCTGGATGTTGCCCTTGTGCACAAACGTCACGCTCTTGCGGTTGTTTTCGACAGCGTAAGCGAGAGCCTTGCGCACCAGACGCTTGGTGCCAAACGCACTGATCGGTTTGATGCCCAGGCCGGCACCTTCGAAGAAGCGGGCGCCCATCTCGTCGCGCAAAAAATGTGCCAGCTTCTCGTTCTCTGGGGTTCCAGCCATGTATTCGATGCCGGCATAGACGTCTTCCGTGTTTTCGCGGAAGATGACAACATCGACCTTTTCGGGTGACCGCAGCGGGCTGGGGACATTGGGGAACCAGCGCACGGGGCGCACGCAGGCGTACAAATCGAGCTCCTGGCGCAGGGCGACGTTCAGGCTGCGAAAACCACCGCCGACCGGTGTCGTTAGTGGCCCCTTGATGCCCACATAGAACTCACGAATCACCTCGAGGGTTTCATCCGGAAAATAGGTCCCGTACAGAGCGTTGGCCTTTTCGCCGGCATAAATCTCCGCCCAGGCGACCTTGCGCTGGCCGCCGTAGGCCTTTTGCACCGCCGCATCCCAAATCCGCATCGACGCCCGGGTGATGTCGGGCCCAATACCGTCCCCCTCGACGTACAGCAGGATCGGGTGGTCGGGCACATGCAGGCTGCCTTCGCGCACGGTAATGCGCTCGCCGTCCTGCGGAATCACAATCTTGTCGTAAGCCATGAATTTCCTCCAATATGGGCCTGCAAAAGAATAACTTCCTGTGAAGGGTCGCGAATTCCATCCACGTTCGGGGAAGGTATTCTGTTGCGACGTCTGACGAAACGGGGCGTGTAGGGTTGAAGCCAATTGTGCACGATTGTACCATCAACTGTGATGAATCGTGAAACGTGCTGGCCGTCCGCAAATTCCGGTCCGCGAATGCGCGAATCTGGTGTGCGGGAGTCATGCCCCCGCTCTCCGGCTCGGCAGTACGACCCCCGCATGCCAGTCGGACCCTTCGCGTATCCCTGGCCCTATTCGCGGATGGCCACCTCACTCCCGCCGGTACGGTTTCAACAGCGCCGCCGGGTAGGATGCATTGCGGCCAGCCAGGGTCAAGGCAATGATCGTAACGATGTACGGCAGGGCCAGGAAGATTTCATACGGCAGCCGGAGACCCGTCATCTGCAGACGCAGCTGCAAGGCCGAGACACCGCCAAAGAGCAGGGCACCCAACAGCACCTTGACTGGCTCCCAGTTGCCGAAGATGATCAGTGCAATACACACCCAACCGCGGCCGGCGATGATCCCATAGGTGAAGGCACCGAGCTGGGCCAGCGACAAAAACGCGCCCGCCACACCCATCAACGCCCCACCCAACGCCAGCGCCAGGTAGCGGGTGCGGAAAACGCTGATCCCGGCGGCGTCGGCCGCTTCAGGATTCTCACCCACGGCGCGTATGCTCAAGCCAAACCAGCTGCGGTACAACACCCACCACACAACGGGCACCAGCAGCAGTGCCACATAGGTGAGGGCATACTGCTGCGTGATGGGTCCCACCACCGGCAGATCGCCCAACGGCGCCAGCACCGGCAGTGGTGTGATCGACGGCGGCACACGCGGCTCACCAAACACCAGGCGAAAGCCAAACAGGGACAGCCCGGTGAGCAGCAGCGTGATACCCAGCCCGGA
>JAYRNS010000057.1:0-7922 GCA_041912075.1 Anaerolineae bacterium | reverse complement strand
CACGCAGACGATGCCGGCCCACAAATAGTCGTTGCGCCAGGTGAGGGCCAGTGCATCGTTACGCACCAAGAGTTCCGGGGCAATGATGGCCGTGAGCAAGGCGACCGGCAGGTAACGCAGCGCCTGTTCCAGGCGCGGTGGGAGCTTTGCCCGGCCACCAGCCAGCAGCAGGCTGGCCCGCGTAGCATAGGTCACCACCGCCATGCCAAGGATCGTCCACATCGTGTCACTCATCGGCGTGCCTCCATAACCAGGGCCAGCACCAGCGCCGCCAATGCTGCCAGCAGGATGTACCAGTTGCCGGGCAGCAGCAAGGAACCGGCGACCGCGACCGTGCCGGCCAGCAGGGCCACGACCAGGGTCACGTTGTCACGCACCTGCGGCACGAGCAGCCCAATGAAGGTCGCCACCAGGGCAAAATCCAGGCCCCAGGCCCGTGGATCACCGATGGCTGGCCCCAGTCGCGCACCCAGCCAGCCGCTCAACAGCCAGATGGCAAAGAGCGACAACTGTGTGCCAACCAGATAGCCTTTGTCGGCGGTCATACCCAGCCAGTGAGTGCTGGTCAGGACGTAACTCTCGTCGACGATGCCAAAGGCCAGCAAAGCCTGCACCCACGTCTTCTCGCGGCGAAGGAAAGGCGCCAGGGCCAGTCCCATCAGCAGGTGACGCAGGTTGATGAACAGGGTCGACAGAACGATCAAGCCACCCGGTGCACCGGTGGCAAACATGCCCACGGCGACGAACTGCGAGGCCCCAGCAAACACGAGCGCCGACATGGCCAGGGTCTCGAACATCGTCAGGCCCGCCTGCTGGGCAAACAAACCGTAGGCCATACCAAACACGATGACACCCGGCAGCAGTGGCAGGGTTGCGCGCAGCCCGGCGCGGAACTCGTGCGCCGTGAAGGCCAACGGGCCGGCGGCCTGGGTCACGGCTGGTGGCGATGTGTCACTGGTGGGAGACGAACCGGTCACAGGATGATCCCCTTGCAGAGTTGGCATCTCTTTAGCCGTGTGAGCGGTGGACCAGGTAGATCCCCGCCAACACGATCGCACCACCTACGACTTGAACCCACGACAGGCTTTCACCCAGCAGCCACCACGCCAGCAGCGCGGCCACCACCGGCTGGCCCAACATCGTCGGCGCCACGACGGCCGCCGGCACGTGGCCCTGCGCATAGTTGACCGACAGCCAGCCCCCAATGTGGGTGATGAGCCCCAGACCCAGCAGCGGCAGCAGGCTGGTCGCCGGTACAGCCAGTGGTTGGTGCAGAACCAGGGTCAGCACCAGCACCGTTACCAGGCTGCCCAGGGTGGTCAGCCAGAAATAGGACAGGGCGTCGAAACGGGTCCGTGCACGCTGGCTGATGAGCATGTAACCGGCGTAAAACAGCGAAACGGTCAGCGCCAGACCATTGCCGATGTTCAGGGCCTGGCTGCGCAGAGAATCGGCACCCACGATCAGCGCGGCCCCCACCAGCGCCAGGATGACCCCCAGCCAGAAGTTGCGCAGCAGCCGTTCGTGGTAGAACAAAATGGCGCCCAAACCCACCCAGATCGGTGCCGTATTGCCCAAGAGTACCGCGTTAGCCACCGATGTATACTGCACCGCCGTGTTCCACAACCCCATGTCGAGGCCAAAAAAGACAGAGGCGACAATCAAGATCAGCCAGGGACGGGGCGTGCCGTCACGCAGGCGCCCGGCACGCAGACCAAACGGGATGAGCATCACCGAGACGGCCGTCAGCGTGCGGTACACAGCGGCGACCGGCCCCGGTACACCCGCCAGACGCACGAATATCCCCGACGTGGAGAGACACACCAGGCCCACCAGCAACGCCACGTAGGCCGGCCCGGGAACCCGGTTCAGGGTGGCGGGCGATTCATTCATGGGCACGATGAACCAGGAAAATACCAGCCAGAACGATGGCGCCGCCCACGATCTGGAACCAGGCCAGCGTCTCCCCAAGAATCGGGATCGCCAGGAGGCTGGCAATAACGGGCTGGCCGAGCAGGCTGGGGGCGACCAGCGATGCCGGCAGGTGACCCTGTGCATAATTGAGCGACAGCCAGCCAAAGGTATGCGTCACGATGCCCAGACCCAGCAGCGGCAGCAGCGCCGCCGGCGGTACCGCCAGCGGCTGGTCAAGCACGGCGGTCATACCGAGTAGGGTAAACAGGCTGGCCACGGCCGCCAGCCAGAAGTAGGACAGCGCATCCAACCGTGTGCGCGCTCGCTGCGTTACCAGCAGGTAACAGGCATAAAACACACTGGCTCCCAGCGCCAGCACGTTGCCCAGCGTCGCCCCACTCGACCCACTCAACTCCAGCCCGACAATCAGCCCAGCCCCTGCCAGCGCCAACACCAGGCCCCACCAGAACTGGCGCTGCAAACGCTGGTGAAACAAAACGATTGCGCCCAAACCGACCCAAATCGGAGCGGTGTTGCCCAAGAGGACAGCATTCGCCACCGACGTGCTGAGCAGCGCCGTATTCCACAACGCCATGTCGCAGGCAAAGAAGATACCGCCAATGCCCGCGGCCAGCAGCATGCGCCGCGTCCACTGGATGTGCCGGGCGCGCAGCAGGAACGGGACGGCCATGACCATCACAGCCACACCCACGCGGTAGACGCCGGCCACCGGTCCTGGCACGCTGGCCAGTTTGATGAAAATGCCTGAGGTGGAAATGCAGACGATACCAAAGATCATTGCGGCATACGACTGCCAGGGTGCCGCAGCGGCGCGCGCAGCACCCACGGAAGGTGTCGTGGCTTCCATGGCTGACCCTAACTCGCCGCCGGCACAATGCGCGGCCGGACGGTCACCGCCATCAACAATGGAATGACAGCCAGCGATGCACCCAATAACCCCATGGCACCGTAACCAATCGTGGCAAAGATAACGCCGCTGAGCAAGCTGGCTACAGCCGATGAGAGGCCAATCAGCAGGTCGTTAAAACCCTGCGTGCGCGCCCGCTCAGCCGGTGACAGTTGATCGGCCAGGAGCGACGAGCCACCGATGTAGCAGAAGTTCCAACCCAGGCCCAACAGGAACAGAGCCACCGCAATCGGCAGCACCTGCGGCGAGAGCGGTGCCGCCAGGCAGGCCAGGATCAACGTGGCGGCACCCACGACAATCACCGGGCGACGGCCATAGCGGTCGGCCAGGCGACCCGAAAAGATCGAAAATGCGAACATACCAAAGGTGTGCGAGGAGATGACAAGTGAAATATCACCCAAACCATGCTGATGCTCCTTCAGATGAAGCGAAGTAATCACCATCAGCATGACCATCACGACCTGGCCAAAGACCATGGCGGCCATCGCGACCATCACCGCCGGTACCCGCAGGAGCTGCCGCACACTGCGGGTGGCCGCCAGGTCGAAATCTGGTTCTGGGTGCAGCTCGGCCACTGCACGCCCCACCTCACGCGGCTCGGGCCGCAGCCAGACAAACACAACCGCTGCACCCACCGCCAATAAGGCGCCACTGACCAGGTAGGGTCCGGTGAGTTCGTCAAAACCGGCACGCTGCGCCCAGTAGCCGACCGGCCCAACCAGCAGGGGACCCAGGATCGCGCCCACTGTGCCACCGATGACGACGTTGGAAATGGCACGGCCGCGTTCGGCCGGTGGGTGTACTTCGGCCGCGACGAAACGTCCGAGCTGGACGGCGGCATAGGCTGTACCCATGAACAGCAGCCCAGTCAGGAACAAAGCAGAAGCCTGCGCGGTGACCGCCAGCCCGGCCATAACCGCCGCCGCCGCGCCCACACTCACGCCCAACGTCAGCGCGGCGCGCCGCCCCAGGCGGTCCATGGCGTACCCCCAACCCGGCGCGGCGAACGCACTCCCGATCAGGTAGACGGCCGCCGGCACGCCGGCCCAGGTGGGACGCCCGCTCAACTGGGCACCGGCCAGCGCACCCACGGTCGACGCCGCCACAAAACCAGCCGAGGTAACACTCTGCGCCGCAAACAGGGTCAAGGTAATCCGGCGTGCTGCCGCTGCATAATCTGGCATCATGCCTCCAGATAATCCTTGATGGCGGCCGCCAGGTTTTTGTTCATCCCCGGCACGGCGGCCAGTTCCTCGGTGCTGGCATTTTTGATCGTCTCCAGGTCACCGAAACGCTGCAGCAAAGCCTTGCGCCGGCGCGGCCCGATACCGGGCACCTTGTCCAGCGTGGAGGCAATACCGGTTTTGGTGCGCAGGCTGCGGTTGAAGGTGATGCCAAAGCGGTGCGCTTCGTCGCGAATGCGCTGCACCAGGAACAGGGCCTGCGACTCGCGCGGCAGGATCACCGGCTGTGAACGGCCGGGGAGGAAAAGATCCTCATGTTTTTTGGCCAGGCCCACGACCGGCACCTGCTCGAACAGATCGAACTCCTTGAGCACCTCGACCGCCACGCCTAGCTGACCCTTACCGCCGTCGACGATGACCAAATCCGGCAAGAGCTGCCACATCTCGTCGCGTTTCCGAGCCTTGCGTCCGGGGTCGTCTTCGTCGACCGGTGGTTCGACGGCACGGCGGAAACGGCGGCGTAACATCTCGCGCATCGCAGCAAAGTCATCCGGTTCGCCGGCGCCTTGGGCACCCTTGCCGCGAATCTTGAATTTGCGGTAATCGCTTTTGAGCGGTGTGCCGCGGGCAAACACCACCATCGCACCCACCGTGTTGGTGCCCTGGAGGGTCGAAATATCGTAACACTCGATGCGCGTGGGTGCGCTGGGCAGGTTCAAGGCGTCACCCAGCTCGGTGAGGGCCTGGACCTGGCGGTTTTTGTCGGCCTGCCACTGGGCGCGCAGTGCGGTCAGGGTTTCGCTGGCGTTTTGCGTGGCCAGCTCGAGCAGGTCACGGCTCTGCCCTTCAGCGGGGACGATCAGTACCACCTTTTCGCCGCCCCGCCGTGCACGCAGCCACTGCTCGATGATCAATCGCTCGTCGAGGTCTTTGGGCAGTACGATCTGCGGCGGCACGTACGCGGCCTCGCTGTAAAACTGCTTCAGAAATGCGCTGACCAGCTCATCGCTTTCGCCGGTTTCGGTACCTTCGACGACGAACGATTCGCGGCCAATCAGCCGGCCGCGGCGGATAAAAAAGACCTGGACCACGGCATCGCCGTTGGCCTGGGCAAAGGCGATCAGGTCTTCGTCCTGCTGCTGCCCACTCACCACCTTCTGGCGCTCGACGAGCTGCTCGGCCGCACGGATCTGGTCACGATAGCGGGCCGCCCGTTCGTACTGCCAGTCTTCGGCGGCCTGCTGCATGCGCCCGGTGAGCTGGGCGATGACCTCGTCGGTATTGCCGCTCAAGAAGTCGCCCAGGCCTTGCACCATCGCCCGGTATTCGTCTTTGGTCACGGCACCAATGCAGGGTCCGTTGCAGCGGCCGATGTGGTAGTAAAGACAGGCGCGCTGGTCGCGACCCGTGATTTCGCGATTGCAGGTCAGGTAGGGAAAGATACGCCGCAGCCCATCCAGCGTCTGGCGCACGTTCCAGGCCGACGTATAAGGGCCGTAATAACGCCCACCGTCCTGCGCCATACGACGCACAATCGTCACCTTGGGGTAATCGTCTTCCCAGTGGATCTTAATGTAGGGGTAGTTCTTGTCATCTTTGAGCCGGATGTTGTAACGTGGCTGGAAACGTTTGATCAGCTCGTTTTCCAAGACGAGCGCTTCCAGCTCGGTCTCGACGACGATCCACTCCAGGTCGGCGATGTGCTGCACCAGGCGGTGGGTTTTGGGGCTGAGCTGGGCCTGCTGGTGGAAATAGGACCGCACCCGCGCGCGCAAATTCACCGCCTTGCCCACGTAGATGACGGTGCCATCGCTGCTTTTCATGACGTAGACACCCGGTCGGGTGGGCAGCGTATCGAGCCGCGCCTGCAGTTCTGCCGCAATTTGCATGGCGGCCATTGTAGCATGGACCGCGCGAGAAGACAAACGATTTTGGATTGGAGGTTGGAGGTTGGAGGTTGGAGGTTGGTGCTTCAAACATCTAGCCTCCAACTTCCAACCTCTAATCAACTACGGCTGTGTCGTTTCCAGGCCCGTGGGGCGGGCTTCCTTGAAATACTGGCCAAACAGGTTCGAGTAAGCCAGCTGCAGGTAGAAGGTACCGGCCATGTTGACGATCCAGGCGATGATCCAACCACAGATGGGGATGAAAAACCAGATCGCGCCAAAGAGGGTGAGCACTGCGCCGATGACAATCGCGGCGACGAGCATGACGACGTAGGCGACGACGTAACCGTTGAGATTACGCCGGATGTCGGCCAAGAGCTCGCGGAAACGGAACATCTGCATGATGTCGTCGGTCAGGGCATAACGGGCGGTGGCGGCCGGAATGATAAAAGCAACCGCCAGGCCGTACAAAAGCACCAGGCACGACACCAACAGCCCGACGCCGCCGGCGAAGACGCCAACTGCATCGGGTGTATCGTTGGAATTGCCAAACATGGCACTCAACCCGCCACCCAATACGGCAAACAAACAGGATATCACAATGATGGGGACCAGGTAAAGCAGCAGCCCCAACAGCCACTTGAAGCCACGCACGAAGAAGCGCCCAAAATCGTCCCAGCTGGGCAGCGGACGGGTCTCGTCCTGGATCGTGTTCTGCATGACGTCGATGGCATAACCTGAAGCAGCAAAATTGGCAATCGGGATCGCGCTGACGACAGCGCCGATGAGGACCTTATTGACCCACTTCTCGTCCTCGAGTACAAACGAAAAGGCCTTGCCGATTTCCATAGTTCCTCCTCTCCTAGAAGACTTCCGAAGTCGGAGAGGCTTCGGAAGTCTTGCCCGTGGAAGACATGCAACGTCCTGCCGACGTCACATGTCCTGTCCGAATCGAGTTAGCCGTTGAATGCGCCCGACATGGCACCAAAGCCGGCAGCCAAGAAGCCCAGCAGCGCACCAATGACCAGGAACACGATGATTTCGACGACGATGGCGATGACCACGGTGATCAACGCCTTGTTGGAATCAAGGTTCATTGACGAACGGGTGGCTACGTAGCCCAGGTACAACTGGTACAGCGACAGGGCCAACGTCACCGGCATGGCCAGGCATCCGAGCACAGGAATGCTGCCGACGACGCCGTTGAAGGCCAGGATGGGCGCGGTGAAGAGTGCCATGCTGTAGAACACTTCATCCTGTGTGCCAGTACCACCCTGGCGGGTACCAATGTAGTGCACAAGAAAAGCGAATACAAAGTACCCCACAATGGGACCAATCATGGCAATGAGAAGGCTCATCAAAGCCCCGCCGATGCCACTCAGCAGGTTGAAGACAAAGGCCACGACACCCGCGATAGCCGCCGCCACCAGCACGTAGATCAGCCCTTCGCGCTGGCCACCGTGCCGCTCGAATTGCTCGAACGTATCGACAGATGGTCTGGTCAAGACAGCTGTGCTCTGCTTGAACATCTCACCGAGCGAAACTCCCTGTACGGTCATCTGATAATCCCTCCTATGGACGATCCTGTGCAGGCACGCCGCCTGCCATCGCTGTTACCGGCTGTCTGGCAGGCACGATCACGCAACTGCTGGTGTCTGTCGAACTGGTGCCGGGATAAGCCTCGGTGCAAATGGAACTCGGCTCGTGGCTTCATTGCGCACGACCACTGTGTAATACGCAGATACGGGGGGCAGGTTTCAGGGGTATGGAATGGCCGGTGTCTACCGTCTAGGGCCCTGCAACGAAACAACTGTGGCAGATTCGCCCCACCTTACCGGCAAAGTCGCGTCGCTTGTTTCGTGGCGGGGCCTAAAATGGCAGCCCCAGGGCAGCAGTCAGAGCACTACGGCCGGCATCGATCAGGGCGATCAAGACCAGACTGCCCGCCAAACCCCACAACAGCGGGACGACCAGCTGCGATCCACGGGTAGCCGTGGAAGGCCGGCCCAT
>JAYRNS010000056.1:0-8415 GCA_041912075.1 Anaerolineae bacterium | reverse complement strand
TGGTCGACCACGGCCACACCATGGCGGGCGTAATCGTCCAACAGCTGGCTGAGCGGCTTGACGTAAAAGCGAGGATTCACAAAGACAGCATCCTCAACGGGTACGAACAGGGGATACGCACGAAAGAAATCCTGCGCCTGGCAGCTAAAGCAGGCCACGCCGCGGCCTTGCCAGTTGTACTCGAAGTCGAAGTAACGGGTGATGCGCTGGACGTCAGCCGCATCGGCGTCGCTGCTGATGCCACTCGAGAGGCGGCGCAAGGACAACTTGTACTTATCCACCGTACGGCGGCGCGGATCGACGTTTAGATAGAGGCTGACGACCGATCCCTTTTTCCCCTGGAACTCTACCAATTCTTGGAGCTCTGACTCGCGAATCATAAGTGGACCTCGTATCCTCTCATTTCCTGCTTGCGCGGGATCGGGCGCGTCACGGAATGACGAGCTGCTGACCCGCGTAGATGAGCCGTGGGTTGGTGATGCCGTTGGCGCGTGCCAGATCGGCCGCCGAAACCCCGAAACGTTCTGCAATCTGCGACAGGGTATCACCCCGTTTGACGACATAGGTCTGCTGGCCGCCCGTCGTCGTCGTACCGCCAGTGGTTGCCCCGCCAGGCAGCTGAATCACCTGACCGGCCACGATCAGACTGGCGTTGGCCAGGTTGTTCAGGCGTTGCAGCTCGGCCACGGTCGTGTTGTAGCGCCGGGCAATCTGGCTCAGCGTTTCACCGCGCTGGACGACATGACCGCCCGCGCTGCCACCGCTGACGGTCGTGACGTTGGCCGGCTTTTGTCCCGGAATTTTCAGCGTCTGGCCGATCTGGATTTGCGCCGCGTCGGTGATACCGTTCAAGGCCACCAGGACGGCCACGTCGGTGCCAAAACGCTGGGCAATGCTGGTCATCGTATCGCCCGCCTGGACGATGTATGACCACGACTCGCTGGGAATAGTCACCACGACGGTCGCCGGTGCCTGTGTTGCCACAACCGGGGGCGCCACGGTGGAAGTGATCACCGGCGAAGTGCCGGGTGCGCTGGGGGTGAGTGTCTGCCAGTCGGCTGAGTTGTCGATCTGGGGTCGTTCGCGGCTGCAGCCCAGCACGGTGACAGCCAGCAGTAACAGCAGCAGACTCGTCAGACCCCACGATGCGCGCGATGTCCTGTTCATACGGTGAATGCTCCTCGACCTACGGATCTGTTCTGTCCCGAGCGACCAGCCGGTCCGATATACGGTCTTCTCTAAGAAATGACGCCGAGCTGACGTCCAACCCGGGCAAAAATGTCGAGCCCTGCACTCAGGTCCGCCCGCGTGTGTGCCGCACTGATCATCACCCGGATTCGCGCCTGGCCGCGCGGCACCGTGGGAAAACCCAGGGCCATGGCAAACAGACCTTCCTCGAACAAGGCGCGGCTGAACTGCTGCGCCAGCGGCGCCTCGCCGAGCATTACCGGTGTGATGGGGCTCTGGCTGTGGCCGATGTCAAAGCCCAGCGCCTGCATACCCGCCTTGAAAAACCGCGCACTCTCCCACAGCCGGTCCACCAGCTCGGTAGACTGCTCCAGCAGATCGACCGCCGCCAGACAGGCCCCGGTGTCGGCCGGCGTCACCGCGCTCGAGAACAGGAAGGGGCGCGCCTTTTGTCGTATGTAATCAACAATGAGCTTTTTGCCGGCGATGACACCGCCTACGACGCCGAAGGCCTTGGAAAGGGTCCCCACTTCGACGTCGAACTTGCCGTGCAGCCCGAAGTGGTCCACGATCCCGCGCCCGCCGTGCCCCAAAACCCCTTCGCCGTGGGCGTCGTCGACCATCGTCATGACGCCGAAACGTGACGCCACCTCGTACAGCTGGTCGAGCGGGGCGATGTCGCCATCCATGGAAAAGACCCCATCGGTAATGAGCAGCCCGCGCCGGTAGTTTGGCAGGTTGGTCTCGATCTGGCGAGCGGCGTCTTCGGCGTTACAGTGCTCGTAGGGGATGATCTTGGCACCCGACAGCCGGCAGCCATCGATGATCGATGCGTGGTTCAGCCGGTCGGAAAAGATCACGTCCTCGCGCCCGACGAGCGGTGGGATAACGGCCTGGTTGGCACAGAAGCCCGACTGCACGTACAACGCATCTTCGACGCCCTTGAAACGCGCCAGCCGCTGTTCGAGCTGGACGTGCAGCGCAGTGGTGCCGGCGATGGAGCGCACGGCTGCGGGGCCCACGCCCCATTGGGCGGTGGCGGCCTGGGCGGCCGCACGCAGGGCGGGATGATTGGCCAGCCCCAGGTAGTCGTTGGTGCACATATTGAGCACCTGTTTGCCATCGACGATCATACGGGCCCCCACGGGCGAGTCAATTGTGCGCAGGCGAATCAGCAAACCCTGCTCGGTCAACTGGGTCAGTTCGTCTTGGATCCAGCGCAGTGTGTCGGTCATAAACCATCCTTTGGCTGATGCATCAGCCAAGAAGTCTCGGTTCGCCGGTACCGCACCTGGGGGTGCGGCACTCCTCCGTTCCGCAGCGACGGGTGGCCTCAGGTACTAACCCCGTCGGGGTACATCACAACCTTGCCGCTCTGCCCGCTTTGCATGACCTGCAGGGCGTCTTCGTAGTCGGCCAGGGCAAACCGGTGGGTGATGATCGGTGATAAATCGACGGCACCCGAACGCAGCAGGCCGCGCATCTGGTACCAGGTTGTCCAGAGGCGGCGTCCAACGATACCGTAGACGGTCGCGCCTTTGAAAATGATGTGGCTGTTCAGATCGAAGCCGATTGCAGCCGGCGCCAGCCCCAGCAGCGCCGCTTCGCCGCCGTCCCGCAGCACCTTGAACCCCTGGTCGATCGCCGAGCCGGCGCCGGACATTTCCAGCAGCACGTCGACCCCTTCACCCTCGGTCGCCTCCTGGATGTCACGTACGATGTCGACTTCGGCCACGTTGTAGGCGAAGTGGGCACCCATCTGTTTGGCGAGACGCAGCCGATAGGGCGAGATGTCGGTGGCAAAAATCTGGCGTGCACCGGCCGCTTTGCAGACGGCGATCGTCATCAGACCCACAGGACCGCACCCCGACACCAGCACTTTACGCGCGGTCACGTCGGTGGCGAAGGCGGTGTGCACGGCATTACCGAAATTTTCCTGGATACAGGCAATCTCGAGCGACATATCCGGGGGATTGAGCCAGAGGTTGAACTCGGGCATCGCGATGTATTCAGCCCAGCAGCCATCGCGCCCGACGCCGATGATTTTGGTGTTTTTGCAGATGTGACCATTGCCCGTGCGGCACTGGGCGCAGTGCTGGCAGATGATGTGGCTTTCAGCCGAGACGTAATCGCCGATTTTGACCTGGGTGACTTCGCGGCCGACGTCGACCACCTGGCCGCAGAACTCGTGGCCGACGACGATCGGCGGCTCGATGTGCTCACGCGCCCAGGGGTCCCATTTGAAGATGTGCAGGTCGGTACCACAGATCGACGTGGCCTGGACTTTGATGAGCGCTTCTGTGGGGCCAATGGAGGGGATATCGACGAGCGTCATCTCCAGACCGGGTGAGCGTTCCGGTTTGACGATGGCCCGCATCTTGCTACCGAACTGGCTCATGCAAGACACCTCTTCTTCGAGGCAGGTGGGGCAGGTACGACGGGCCGCCCCCTGCGAAAGGTCGTAGGCTGGTAAGTGAGGTTGTTGGTGTTTGATTCAATATTAGCATGCACACTCCTATTCGTCAAGGGTTTGTGGAGACGGTAAATGAGGTTGGGATGCGCCATCGTTCTTATGCGGGCCGACGAGTTTGTGGTACAATACCACCGGAGTTCACATGGCGGATCTACAAAGCCAAATCAGAAACGCGATCCAGCGCATACAGACCCAGATTAAGTGGCGGGCAGGCAGCGAGACCGGACACCTCTTGAAGCGCAAGGTTCGCAATCATTTGCCGCTCAACGCTACTTTGGCCGACTACGAACGCATCATCAAAGCGGTCGTGACTGATCGTAAGGCGCGGGTGTTTGTGTATTGGCATGGTCAGAAGTGTTATCCAACCATTGTCTCGACGATCGAAGAACAGCAATGGCTCGTGATGTTCGATCTAGACGGTGTTCTAGAAACGGCCTACATCGTCGAGCGACCTGATCGCTATCTCAATCGATCGGTGTTTGAATCAGTGGGTACACTGGATGAGGTTCTTGATGATGAACCACACTGAATTGAATGAACTAGTAACTGCATATGAGGTCGATGTTCGGTTTCCTGACGTGAGTGGCATGGAGCATTTGAACATGCTGCTCAACCGAAGCGCATTGGCTGAGGCAGAACGTCATCATCTGCTCACTGTGGAGCAGCGCGCCCGGTTAGCAGAGGCTGACCGTATTCTTGCGACTCAAGCTGTCCGCTTCTATCTGGCGATCCAGCGTATCGCCGACCTGGAAACGTGGCGCCAGCAAGAACAAGCACCACCTGAACAATGGTGGTGGTATTTGGACGTCGTGGCTCAACTGCCGGTGTCTGCGAACGCAGATCTGACAGTCTCAGCAGCGTAAGGTCATGCACGAGCAGACGACGCGCTGGCGTTGAGTTCTGCCATTCCTGTTCACAACAGAATGGCGTTCTTACCAACGCGATGCTCCCTCAACCCTCAACCCCCAGCCCCTATGCCCCACACGTCGGCTTGCCCCGCCACGCGTTCGATGTTAGAATCTGCCCACAGGACCAACACATGATGCGCTCAATCATATGGCGGCCGGCGGCCTGCTTGATATTGGCTATCCTGGCCGGTCTGGGGATCGCTGAATGGGCCGCTCGCCGGCGAACGAATGACACTCTGTGGGCAGCGCCGCTGAGTGACTTACCGGCCACGACGCAGGCGCTGACCTGGCCTACGGTGGCCCATCAGCGACGTGTGGTCGTGCTGGGTGACTCGATCGCTGCCGGCTGGGAACTGCCAGCGGGAGCGGCCTGGCCCGACCAGCTGCAAGGGCTTCTGGAGCATGATGGCGACTGGCGCGTGATCAATGCCGGCATCCCCGGCGAAACCGCCGCCCAGGGCCTGGCCCGCACGGCTCGCGACGCCAACACCTGGCGGCCGCACGTGGTGCTGATCGCTTTTGGCCTGAATGACGGCATGCTCGTGCCGCAGCGGTCGGCCGCCGACCGCTGGCGTGCCCAACGTGTGGCGTATGGTAGCCTGACGGGAGCCGAATCGGTCTTGTGGCTGCGCCTGCAGGCACAGCTGCGACCCCCAGCGGTCCCGGGCACAGGACCGGAACCGCGCCTGCCGCTGGAATCCTACCAGGCCGCCTTGCGCGCCATCGTCGGCTCGATCCGCCAGGCGCTGCCCGATGCCCGCGTGGCTTTCCTGACCCTGACCCCGGTCGCGGCGCAGGAGACAAACGCGGCACACACCGCGCAGCAGCGCCTGGCGTATACCACCTATGCCGCTGCCCTGGCAGACGTCGCGACTCAGATCGAGGTGCCCGTCATCGACGTGTACACCCCGCTGGCCCAGGCCGATCCGGCTTGCGTTTTTCTCGCGGATGGTTTGCATCTGACAGCCTACGGCCAGAGGCTGGTGGCCAAAACAGTCTACGACGCCCTGTTTTAGGCGGTGACGATTGGCACGTAGTGTGCGCTTCAGCGCACAGCGCACAATGCAGCGCACAGCGCACTGAAGTGCGCACTACGAACGCAGGTCGAGTGAGGGGAGGGAAACAATGCCGGCGGGTGTACCGCGATCGTGGCCACCGCCCTGGCCTGAGATTACGGACGAAGCCGTGCGCGAGGCGATGCGCCGAGTGCCGCGCGACCAGTTCGTGGCCGAGACGTACCGCCACTGGGCGTACGACGACCGTCCCCTGCCCATCGGGTACGACCAGACTATCTCGCAGCCGTTCATCGTGGCCTATATGACCCAGGCGATCAAACCGCAGCCAGCACAGCGTGTGCTGGAAATCGGTACCGGCTGTGGGTACCAGACCGCCGTCCTGGCCGAGGTGTGCCAGGAGGTCGACTCGGTCGAGACGATCGAACCGCTGGCAACCGAAGCCGCAGAGCGGCTGCAGACCCTGGGGTACGACAACGTGCACGTGCACGTGGGCGACGGCTATGCGGGTTGGCCGCCGGCGGCCCCTTACGATGGCATCGTGGTGACCGCCGCGCCGCCCGAGATACCGTCCCCCCTGGTCGAACAGCTGGCCGAGGGTGGCCGCATGGTCATCCCGGTGGGCGGACGTTACGACGATCAGACCCTCTTATTGATCGAGAAGCACAAGGGGCGTGTCCACCGTCGCTCGCTGCTCCTTGTCCGCTTCGTCCCACTGCTGCATCCAGGAGGATCGCACGAACCGTGACCATGCACCTGACGGCACTGCACGTGCCGCACACCACCCCGGCGCGCCCCCCGCGCCGCATCCTGATCACCGGCAGCCAGGGCCAGCTGGGACGTGCTTTGCAGCAGGAGCTGGCAGCCGACGTGTTGTTGAGCGTCGACCAGCCTGAATTCGACGTGGCCGATCCTTCCGCCACCAGCCTGATCGTCGATCTGGCGCCTGATCTGGTCATCCATGCTGCGGCCTACACCAATGTGGACGGTGCCGAAACCCAGCCCGACATGGTCTTTCGCAGCAATGCACTGGGGACACAGAACATTGCCCTGGCCTGCCAGCGCCTGCACGCGCCGATGCTCTACGTCAGCACCAATGAGGTTTTCGACGGCAGGCGCACGACGACGCCCTATTACGAGTGGGACCAGCCGAACCCGCAGAGCGTCTATGCGCGGTCGAAGGCGGCCGGCGAGCGGGCAGTGATGGCACTGCTCAACCAGTTCTACATCGTGCGTATCGCCTGGCACTTTGCACGCGGCGGCAACAACTTTCCGCGCAAGATCCTGGAGGCCGCCGAACGGCAGACCGTGCTGCGCGTGGTGGACGATGAGTTTGGCAACCCCACCTATGCACCTGACCTGGCGGCGGCCATCGTGCGTCTGGTGACCACGCACCATTACGGCATCTACCATTTGACCAACAGCGGCTTCTGTTCGCGTTACGAGTTTGCCTGTGAAATCCTGCGCCTGGCCGGCCGCGGCGACGTGACGGTGACGCCGATACCCAGCGCCGATTGGCCGCGTCCCACGCAGCCGCCGCTGCACGCCATCCTGGGCAACACGGCGGCGGCCGCCCTGGGGATTACGCTCAGACCGTGGCAGGAAGCGCTGGCGGATTACCTGCGCCCATGACGAACACCGGTACTTTCCCGCTCGTTTCGATCATCATCCCGACCTACAACGGGTTAGGGTTTCTGCCCACATGTCTGGATGCCGTGTACCAACAGACCTACACCCACTTCGAGGTGATTGTCGTCGACGACGCCTCGACTGATGATACCGTGACGTTTTTGCAGAACACGTATCCTGACGTGCAAATTGTGCAGATGGCTGACAACAGCGGTCTGGCCAAAGCCTGTAACGCCGGTGCGGCCGTGGCCAATGGTGACATCCTGGTGATGCTCAACAACGACACAGAGGTCGAACACACCTGGCTGGCCGAGCTGGTGCTGCCCTTTGCCCATCCCGAGGTGGGCAGCGTCGCCAGCAAGATGCTGCTCTTCGACCGCCGCAGCGTGCTGCACAGCGCCGGCGACATGATGGGGCGCAACGGCATTCCGCGCAACCGCGGCGTGTGGGAGGAGGACACCGGCCAGTACGACCGTGGCCTGACCGTTTTCGGCGGCTGCGGCGGCGGTGTCGCTTACCGGCGGGCGATGTGGGAAGAGCTGGGCGGTTTCGACGAAGAGCTGTTCATGTACCTGGAGGACGTCGATCTGGCCTGGCGGGCGCAGCTGATGGGCTGGGCGGCGCGTTTTGCACCGCACGCGCGATTATATCACCACTTGAGTGCCACGGGTGGTGGAGTGCTGGCCAGCTACTACACCGGGCGCAATACGCTGTGGGTGCTGCACAAAAACATGCCGACGGCTTTGATACGCCGGCATTTTCTGCGCATCGCCGGCGCGCAGCTCAAGATTGGCATCCAGGCCTGGTGGGCCGGGCTGCGCGGGGGGGAAGCCGCGCAAGCGCGGCTGCGCGGGCAGATCGACGGGTGGCGTGCGCTGCGGGTCCGGGCGGCACAGCGGGCGGCGGTGCAGGCCACGCGGCGCGTGGCGGATGGGGAGATCGAGGGGTTGTTGGTGGGGTGAGCGCGGGAGGCCGCGAAGGCCGTCCGCGAATGGGGGTCACGAATGCCGTCCGCGAATGGTGGTCGCGAATGCGCGAATGGAGACAGCGATGACATACCCTGCACCTTTCGATGCAGCCGATTATCTTGACGATGAGGAAACCGGTGCCGCATACCTGACTGCTGCACTGGAAGATCCCAACCCTGACGTGTTCCTGGCAGCCGTACGCGACGTGGCGCGTGCACGTGGCATGACGCAGCTGG
>JAYRNS010000055.1:0-2053 GCA_041912075.1 Anaerolineae bacterium | reverse complement strand
CGACGAACTGGCCATCGATGCGCGCGACGTGTTGGGTGTGCCGGCGGAAGATCGTCGTTTAAGTGCCCTGGTCGAAAAACTGCTCGCCGCCGCCTATCCGCAGCTGCCCATCGACTGGTCGCGTCTGCGCGGCACCCTGCGCACCGCCGAGGTGGGTCGGGTCTTTGGCGGTTATTTTGCCCGTCACCCCGGTACCGCCGAACAGTCGGCCACGCGCAACTTTGGCGTGGCGCTTGGTTTGTCGCACCCGGAAAAACCGGGCCAGTTCGCCCCGCAGCAGGCAGCGGCGTTGGGTTTGATCGCCCAGATGCTGGCCGAACGCCGCGGCGAGCTCCCGGTCTGGCGGATCTATGAGATGCTCGCCGCCCCGCCGTACGGGTTACCCTACGCATTGATCCATCTGTACGTGCTGGCCTTCGTGCGCCAGGGCAACCCACGCGCCGAAATCATACTCAAACGCGACCACAAGCTGCAAACTCAAAACCGGCAGCCCTTCCCCGCCAGCCGGCTCACGGCCAGCAACGTCGTCGACCTCGACTTCAAACCGGGCCTGGACCGCGCCTTCGACACGATGGTCGAGGCCGCTGGACCGGCCTGGAATGACACGGTGGCTTATGCACGCGAAATCGAGGCTGACCTGCGCGCCACGACCAACCCGGACGAAGTCGAGGAGCAGGCACAGCAGCTCAGCGCCGCGCTGCACCGCCTCGGGCAGGACGTGGAGACGACCCATCGCACACTGACCACGCTGCAGAAGACACTGGACAGCCGGCTGGCGCCCGCCACCCTCGCCGCGCTCGACCGCCTGGCTGCCCTGGCGGCCACCGCCGACGAAGGGTATGCCAGCTTTTTCGCCCAGGCCGCCGAACAATACACCACACCGGATGCCCTGCGCGACCAACAGCGCACGGTTGCCCGCCTGAAAGCACTGTCCAACCGGGCAGTCGACATCGCCGCCGTCAAAGATTACCTGGATCGGGTGCAGCTGCGGCCCGGCGACCGTGAGCTGGCGGCCGACCGGCTGACCATCCAGGGCCGGCTCAACCTGGACAGCCTGGCCGCACAGCCCGACCTGTGGCCGAGTGTGCGCGGCGAGTTCGAGGCCTTCCGGGCGCGCTACCGCAACGCCTACCAGAAGCATCACCGCGATACCCAGGCCGAACAGAAGAAGTTGCGCGACTCGCTGACCGAGGCGCAGCACCAGCTGGCGACCCTGACCCGCCTGAACCGCATCCACGAGCTGGGACCGGCGGTCGGTGAAGAACTGGGCCGGCGTTACGCACAGCTTCTGGGCCGGCTGCAGCCCTGCCCGGTTCCCCTGGCCAGCCTCGAGCTGGAAAGCACGCCCACCTGCCAATGCGGGCTGACCCTGACCAGCGAGCCGCTCACGCCGGTGGTCGAGAGCTTCCTCAAGGACCTGCAGCGTGCCCTGCGTGACCAGCAGCGCCGCCTGGCCAGTGAGGCGATCCGCCGCATCCTGGCGCGCAGCGACGAAGACCGTATCATGACCTTCGTGCAGGTGGTGCAGGCCGCCGATCTGGCCGCGTTCGTCGACGTGCTGGACGACGAGCTGGCGACCTTTGTCCAGGTGCTGCTGGCCGAGGAAGAGGTAGCCATCAGCCCCAGCGACCTGCTGCGCCGCTTCGCCGACGCCTACCCGACGCTGGAGGAGGCCGACCTGGCCAAAGCCGTGCGCGACTTCGAGCGACTGCTGCGCGAGGCCTTCGCCGAGGCGCGGCAGTCGCATGCGGACAAGAAGACGGTGCGGTTGACGCTGAAATGAAAACCGGCTTCCTGGATGAATCAGGCACCCTATTGCCTGACGGCAGCCACGATGCCTATACCATCGCGCTGCTTGTGACGTCTGATCCTAAACGAATCGAAGTGTTGATTCGCCGTCTACGACACTCGCTTCACCGGAAGGCCCGTACAAGCGAGTTAAAGGCATCTCAATCTCACCCGCGAGTGGTTCGCCGGGTATTGGATGGGCTCACCGCATTAGAATGCGAGATGTTTGCACTGGTCGTTGACAAGACCGGGATGAGTGCCAATG
>JAYRNS010000054.1:0-3414 GCA_041912075.1 Anaerolineae bacterium | reverse complement strand
GCCCGAGATTCTCGACCAGCTGCAGCAGCATTACGGTACCCAGGTCTGCGCGCCCATCCGGTACAACGTTCGCCTGTCCGAGGCGCCGGGCTATGGCCAGACGATTTTTGAGTACGCGCGCCACTCCCCGGGCGCCGACGATTACCGTGCATTGACAGAAAAGGTGATGGCCGATGACCACACGTAAACAAACGCCAGATGTGTTGGGTGACCTCTTGAGTGGGGAGCTGCCCGACGAGCCGGCCGGGCTCATTGCCACCACCCCACAACGGCAGCCGCGTCCCAAAGCCCGCCCAGACGCCAAACCCCGCCCGGCAGCCAAGACCGAGACGGGCAGACCGCAATGGGAATACCTGGTCGTGACGTTCCAACACTACCGGGGCTGGCGTCCGCGCTACGCCAACGGCCAGGAACTGATTCATTGGACCGAAATGCCCGTACTGCCCGATTATCTTAACGTGCTCGGCCAATTGGGCTGGGAACTCAGTGCCGCCAGCTCCGGCCAGACTTTTTTTGGCAACCGCGACCTGGTGCAGCTCTATTTTCGGCGGGGTCGCGATTGATTCATCAGGTAATCACGACCTGCCCGCAGTAGTCGCAGCGGTCGATACCGAGCGGCAGTGTGCCACCGCAGTTGGGACACTTGAACGTCTCCACCCGCACCGGCACGCCAGCTTGCTGCATGGCGGCCTCGTTGTCGGCCAGTTCACCGCGTAACTGGCGCAGCCGGTCGAGGTAGGCCTGCGGCTCGATTTCGCCGGCCGCCTTCAGCCGTTCGACATCGGCGATGTTCTCGTGCAGCATGCGCCGGCGGGCCTGCATGCCCTCGGCACTTTGATCCTCGATCGCCAGACGCAAGGCGGGTTTGCGCGGCATGGTCGCCACAAACCACGCCACACCGGCGATGATGAGCGATAACAGAATGCCGGCCAACAGCGGCGTATACCACACCGGTGCCTCTTCTTTTTTCAAAGCTTCCAGCGCCACCTGGCTGCCGTAGGCTACTGCCAGCTGGTCCGAACCGCTCAGACGGCCGGCGTCGAGACGGGTAATGGTCGAAGGGAACGAGCCTACTTTGAAGCGACTGCCACTTGGGCCGCTGAACACGGTCACGCCGCCCGTCTCATCGCCCACGATGGCTTCTTCTTGCCCGTCGTCGTCCACATCCTGGGCCACGATGCCGTAGACGCGCTCGGGGACCGAACTGGACCACAGCTCACGCCCCGCCGCGTCGAACGCCCACACGCCGCCATCCTTGCCGCCCACCACAAATTCACGCGCGCTGGGTTTGCCATCGATTTCGACTTCTCGGATCTCCACGATCGCCTGGCCCAGACGCTGGTCCACGCGCGGTGTGCCGCTGGCGGCGTCGAGAACGACCAGGTCGCCGTTGTCGCCGCCTAACAGGATTTCTGACGTGCCGTCGCCGTCCAGGTCGTAGGCGCGCAGGCGACGCAGCAGGCCGTTGTATTGATAAGTCCACTGTGCCTCGCCCCGTTCGTTGTACAGGGCGACACTGCCGTCGTGATTGGCCGCCGCGACGTACCGCTGCCCACTGACCAGGGCATCGTCGAGACCGCGGATGATGTCCCCGCTGCTGAGCTGGGCGCGCCAGGCCTCGTCTCCAGCTGTGGTGACCGCAACCAGCTGCCCGTTGGTGTCGCCGAAGACGATCTGTGGACCCGAAGGGAATCGAACGACTGCGACACGTGACGGATCGGCCACGTTGGGCAGTGCGGTGCTGCTGAGAGTTTCACCGGTGCCGTCGAAGACAACCAGGGATGGCTGCGCCTGGTCATCACCCGGCCGCCACAGCGCGGCCACGATGTCTTCGACCCCATCCTGGTTCGTATCACCCAGGGTCGTCGCCAGCGGCGGCAGTGCGTCGATGCGAAACTGCTCCTGGCCAGCATTGTTCAGCACAGCCAGGGTGCTGGCATTTTGCACGAAGAGTTCAGCACTGCCATCCCCGGTGACGTCGACCATCTGCATGCTTTCCATGGCATCGAGCGAAGGCAGCTCCCATACCGTCTCACCGGTAAACCGCGCCACCCGGCCGCTGGCTGAAAGCGCCCAGGCTGCCAGCATGACAACCACAATGAGTACGATGGCCAGGACAATGGTAATCCACGCGCGACTGGTCATGCCAGATCCTTTCTGTGCAGCAGACTGTAGGTGGTTTTCAACACGTGGAGGACATCGGCCGGCGCGATGAAACCGGCGGGTGCAGCCGCGACGAGGGTCACGATGCCGCCGGTAGTGTCCAGCGTCTCGATGGTGTAGACACCGAGGCGGGCGCCGGTCTGCAACGCTGGCTGTGGCACAATGTCATACGCTGCGGGATTGACCGACACGCGCACCTTGATCTCCTGCCCGCTGGCCAACTTGGGCGCCTTCCACTTCTGTTTGCCGCTGATGGTGCCGCGCCGGTAGTAACCAAGCCGTTCTTTTGTGCGTTCGATAGCGCTCAGCCGCAGCATGTTGCCGTCGTAGAGTTTGGCCTTCAACCCGAGCCATTCGTCCCGGTAGTAGTGGACTTTCAAACCCAGTGCATTCGTCCCTTCACGGCTGAGTTTGGCCGGCTGGCGAGCGCCCGTAAGGTCGAGCTGGCCAAAAAACGTGCCTTTGGGATGCAGATCATCACGCAGGGTGTAGATGACTTCGCGGGCCGTCTGGTAGTGCGGTGACAGCTGCTGGACGCGGCTGCGGCGTGCAACCCACCAGGTAACCACCGCCGCGACCACCGCAGCCACCCCAGCCACACCAAAAATGCACACGCCATAGCCGATCAGGTAATCCAACCCAATCAAGACCAGCCCGGTGATCAAAAACAGCCACGGCAGTCGCTGCCGCCGCTTGTTCTGCACGGTCACCTGGTCGTGCTGCGCCAGCAACCCGGCCATGGCCGTGAGAATGGCGTCAGGTTTGTCATCCAACGAAAGGTAAACCGGATCGTACTCTGCCATGTGATGTTCATCGTCCGTGCTGTTTGTGATTCCAGGCAAACGCGTGGATAATACGAACTTACGACCGGTTCAGATTGTAGTCGAAATTAGCTAATCATGCACATTCTCTACACTGCTTTCGACGTCGTACCCAGTCCCAAGGGAGCCAGCACGCATATCACACAGTTCGTCCGCGGTCTGGTGGGGGCCGGGCACGCGGTGCACTTGTTGACTGCCGGTGATGGAGTGCTGCCGGCAGCAGGGACGTACGAAGGGGCCATGGTCACCCGTGTGGCCTCGCCGGATGGTACCACGGAAAGTTTTCTAGCACGCGCCATCGAGTTTGGCCAGGCCGTCGACCGGCACGTGCGCTCCCACCCAGGCTACCAGGTCATCCAGTTCCGCTCGATTTGGGACGGATGGCATCTGGTGCAGGGACCACGCGCGGCTGGGTACAAGACACTGTTCG
>JAYRNS010000053.1:0-1535 GCA_041912075.1 Anaerolineae bacterium | reverse complement strand
TACTGGATGGCACGGGCCTGGCGTTCGTTCATGTTGTCGCGCCACACTGGCATCGTGCGCGCCGTTTGCGCATTTTTCAGGGTGACAGTGAAGGCGTACGGTGTCGCCCGAAAGACGGGTTGGGGGTGGCCGTTTTTGACCATGTCTTCGATCATGCGGTCGACGCCGAGACCCAGTTCTTCGATGTAGCCCCATTGGAAAAGACCGTTGACCAGGCGCGGGTTACGGCTGAAGTGTTCCTCGACGATGTTGTCCAGCGTGATATAACCGGGCAGCCCACCCGGGCTGCTGACCTCCAGCCGGTCGTCGAACATGCGCACTTCGATCCGCCGGCCGCGCAGGCGGTAGTCGCGATGACAAACGGCGTTGACCAGGGCCTCGCGCACGGCAAACGGCGGGTATTCCGGTTTTTCTTCGCGCTGCAAACCGCGCACCACGGCCTGGACGCGCATCTCGCTCCACACCACCTGCCAAAGCCGCTCGATCATGCGCGCCAGCGGACCGCTGATCTCCTCACGCCGGCCGTACCCGGGCAGCCCCTGCGGTCCACGCGGCTCGGTACCGGCAAAACGCACAAAAATGGCACCACTCTGCGGGAGGAACACCTGCGGCTCACGTCCAAACAACAGCAGACCGACGTTTGTAGGCACGCCGTCGCCGCTGAGCGCACCGATCTGGACCAGCAGCTCGTCGACCCCGATCGTCAGTGTACGTCGCTGCCGCTCCTGCCGTTTATTGACGTATTCGGCGATAATCTCATCATCCAGGTCCCTACGGCTGGCACCGCTGACCGGTTCGGCCTCGAAATCACTGCTCGATTTGGTGGCTGCCAGCTGGCGGATCTGCTCGCCGCCGAGCGGCGCGTTCTCGGTACCGCTGCGCACAAGGACGCGTCCGTCAGCCAGACTGTGCAGTTCGGTGCTGCGCGGAACAAAAATACTGACCACGAGACCCTGCGGGGTGGGTAGGGTTTGCCACTCGGTCTTCACCGGCGGCCGGCAGTCGACCAGGGCATGGCGCAGCGCACCCTCGACTTCTTCTTCGAGCAAGTTGCCCACCACGTGGCCACCCGGTGTGACGCCCACCAGGAGATGTCCACCATCGCTGTTGGCAAAGGCCACGATCGTCTCACTGAGAAGGTCGGTATCCACCACCGGCATGCACGCCAGTTGGTGGCCTGGCTGGCGCCCAATCAGCGCCGACAGGGTCATCTATGCCACCTCTTCTTCAAGTACGGGCGCCTCCGGCGTCACGGGCGTCTCCGGCGTGTCTGCCGCTTCTGCGGTCAGGTCGTCGGCGATGGGGGGCGGTTCATTGCTGACCGCAGCTGACCCCTTCGCCTTGTTGGGCGCGGCGACCGGCTCGTCGATCGGCACGTCCGACAGGCGCGCCACGACCGCCACCGTGTCGCCGGCTTTTAGCTGCACCAGCCGGACACCGCTCGTGCCACGCCCCTGCTGCGGTATGTCTTTGACGCGCAGCCGCAGGGCAATGCCCGAAGCCGAGAAGAAGGCTACCTCGTCCGCCGTCTGCAC
>JAYRNS010000052.1:0-2486 GCA_041912075.1 Anaerolineae bacterium | reverse complement strand
TGGCGGCGGTGGTTACAAGGTTTCCGGTGGTCTGCACGGTGTGGGTGTGTCGGCGGTCAACGCCCTGTCCGAATGGCTGGAGGTGCGGGTCAGACGCAGCGGACAGCTCTATTTCCAGCGCTTCGAGCGCGGCATTCCGGTGACCGACCTGGAAATCGTCGGCACAGCACCGGCGGGTGAAACCGGCACGACGATTACGTTTTTGCGCGACTCAACCATCTTCGAAGTCCTGGAGTATCGCTACGAGACGCTGTTGCAGCGTTTTCGCGAGATGGCCTTTCTGAATCGTGGTCTGAAGATCACGTTCCAGGATGAACGGAACATCCACAACGACAAACAGGAACAGGTTGCCTATCCCCACACCACCAGTTTCTATTTCGAGGGTGGTGTCAGCAGCTTCGTACGCTATCTCAACAAGAACCGCGTCGTGCTGCACGAACCAGTCTACGGTCAGAAGGAGCTGGAGGGAACACAGGTCGAGGTCGCCGTGCAGTACACCGACGGCTACAACGAGTCGGTCTACTCGTTCGCCAACACCATCAACACCCCCGACGGCGGCACACATCTCACCGGTCTGCGTTCGGCCCTCACGCGTACGCTCAATGATTTTGCACGCAAATCGGGTTTCCTTAAAGACAATGACGCCAGCTTCAGCGGCGATGACACGCGCGAAGGCCTGACGGCCATCGTCAGCGTGAAGCTGCCCGACCCGCAGTTCGAAAGCCAGACCAAGGTCAAACTTTTGAACGCCGAGGTCAAAGGGCAGGTCGAATCCACCCTGACCGAAGCCATGACCGAGTGGTTGGAGCAGAACCCCCGCGAAGCCAAGGCGGTGATCGAAAAGTGCCGCACTTCGGCGCGTGCCCGCGACGCCGCCCGCCAGGCGCGTGACCTGGTGTTCCGTAAAAGTGCGCTGGAAAGCATGACCCTGCCCGGCAAGCTGGCCGACTGCTCGGAACGTGATCCCAACAAGACCGAACTCTACCTGGTCGAGGGTGATTCCGCCGGTGGGTCGGCCAAACAGGGTCGCGATCGGCGTTTCCAGGCCGTGCTGCCGCTGCGCGGCAAGATTCTGAATGTCGAAAAGGCACGCCTGGACAAGGCCCTGGCCAACAAAGAGATCCAGGCCCTGATCACTGCGCTGGGCACCGGCATCGGCAACGACTTCAATCTGGACAACCTGCGTTACGGTCGCGTCCTGATCATGTCAGACGCCGACGTCGATGGCAGCCACATCCGAACCCTGCTGCTGACGATGTTCTTTCGTTATATGGAACCACTCATCGAAAAGGGGCACCTCTACATTGCGCAGCCGCCACTCTACCTGGTCAAAAAAGGCAAGGACCACCGTTACGCCTACACCGATACCGAAAAGGACCAGGCGGTCAAAGAAATGGGTGGTGACGGCACCAACGTCATCATCCAGCGTTACAAAGGTCTGGGCGAAATGAACGCCGACCAGCTCTGGGATACGACGATGAACCCGGAAAATCGCACGATCCTGCAGGTGACGATCGAAGATGCGGCAGCGGCTGACCGCACCTTCGACATGCTGATGGGCGAAGCGGTACCGCCGCGCAAGCGCTTTATCCAGACGCACGCCAAACAGGTGCGTAACCTGGACGTGTGACATGCGTCTTTCCCAACTCTTTGGCCAAACGCTGCGCGAAACCCCGGCCGACGCTGACATCGCCAGCCACCAGCTGCTGCTGCGCGCGGGGTTGATTCGCCCGGTCGCCGCCGGCATTTACGCCTATCTACCGCTCGCGCGCCGTGCCTTGAACAAAATCGAGGCCATCGTGCGTGCCGAAATGGAGACCATCGGCGGGCAGGAAGTCACGATGCCGGTCGTGCAGCCGGCCGAACTCTGGCAGGAGACGGGCCGCTGGTACGAAATTGGCGCCGAGATGGCGCGCCTCAAGGACCGCGGTGGGCGTGACCTGGTCCTGGCCATGACGCACGAAGAAGTGGTCGCCGACCTGGTGCGGCGCGAGATTCATTCCTACCGCCAGCTGCCCCGGCTGATCTACCACATCCAGACCAAGTTCCGCGACGAGCCGCGCGCCCGCGGCGGTCTGATCCGTGTGCGCGAGTTCACGATGAAGGACAGCTACAGCCTGGACGCCAGCTGGGACGGGCTGGATCGCCAGTACCAGGCTCACTATCAGGCTTATTATCGCATTTTCCGGCGCTGCGGTCTGGCTGATGTCGTCGCCGTGCAGTCCGACGTGGGGATGATGGGTGGCCAGCTGGCACACGAATTCATGTACCTCTCGCCAATTGGCGAAGATACGCTGATCGTGTGCGAGCAGTGCGGTTATGCGGCCAACCGCCAGATCGCCACGTTCGCTATGCCCGCTCCGGCCCGCGAGGACCCACTTCCGGTCGAAGAGATCGCGACTCCCGATACGACCACCATCGCCGCGCTGGCCAAACTGTTGGATATCCCCGAAAGCCGCACCGCCAAGGCCTATTTTGCGATGGCC
>JAYRNS010000051.1:0-3083 GCA_041912075.1 Anaerolineae bacterium | reverse complement strand
CTCGTTCTAGCCTTACTGTGGCCGACCCTCAGCAGTGCCGCGCCGGTATCTTCGCCTACCTCACATCAGGTCGAATCGCTCGCCCTCGCCCAAGGACCCGAGCCGGCCGGTTTGCGCGTTCTCGAGGCCACGGCTGCCCAGGTGGTGTTGGAGCTGACGACGCCTGCCTACCGTATGGAACCTGTGGACACACCACAGGGCGTGTTTGTGCGCCCAACGGTGGACGGGCTGCTGACCACACGCACGCCCGGGCTGCCAGAAATGCCCCAGCAGAGCGCTTTGGTCGCGGTGCCACCCGGTGCCGCGGTGAGATTGGAAATCGCAGCCCCCATCGATGGCGAATCAGCGACCACAACCAGCCCGCTCCTGCCGGCGCCGCGTGCGGTGCTGCCACAGGACCTGGCGGCCAATGTGGCGGAAGCGGAGCAGGCCAGCGACGAGCTGGCTGGCACGGTCAATGTGTATCAGCGCGCCGCGCTCGACGCCGTGCCCGGCGGTATCTTCCCACAAAACATGGCCGAGCTGGGGGAACCAGCGGTCTTGCGCGGCTACCAGGTCGTACCTGTGCGGCTTTTCCCTTTGCAGGCCGATCTCGCGACCAACGCCTTGGTCCTGCACAAGACGCTGCGTGTCACCGTGCATTTCGACTATCCCGCGGGTGTAACGGTGCCACCGGACAATGCCGTGAGTGATCCCGATTATGAGCCAGTCCTGCGTGAAAGCATCATCAACTTCGAGCAGGCGCGTGGCTGGCGCCAAAACAGCGCCAGCCCACTTATCCTGCCCAATGGACCACAGGCGGGTGATTTCAAGCTGGTTGTGGACGCCGACGGGGTTTATCGGGTGACGTATGCCGATCTGGTGGCCGCGGGGCTCGACCCGACGGGGGTCAACCCGCAGCAGTTCTCGTTGAGCAACCGCGGTAATCCCGTGGCTATTTTTGTCGCCGGCGAGGCTGACGGGCGCTTCGATCCTGCAGATTACGTGGAATTCTATGGCCAGGCCTGGCAGAGTGACTACACCGATCAAAACGCGTACTGGCTGCGCGTAACGGGTCCCGCAGGCCCGCGTATGGGCACACGCAGCGTGGCACCGGCCGGTGCTTCGCTGGCACTCAGTTTCCGTACCACCGTACGGGCTGAGGAAGAGATGCTGCGCTGGACACAGCACCTGCAGGACAACCGCGCCTGGTGGTGGAAACAATACACCCTCTATGAAACCCCCGTGCTGCAGGTGACAGCCACCCAGACGATCGAATTACCGGGGGTGGCTACACAGACCCAACCGGTTGGTTTGCGGGTGGCCATGGCCTCGAACACGGATTATACGCAGAATCCAGACCACCACGCGCTCTTTTTCTTCAACGATCCGACGACTCCCCTCAAAGAGGTTATCTGGGAAGGACGGACACCCATCGAGGCAGCGATGACGACGAGCGCAGGCAGTCTGTTGCCGGGTGCCAATAACGTCCTGATCCGCGCCGTGTTCGACATGGGAACCCCCTATGCCTTCGATATCTACTATCTGGATTGGGTGGAGGTAACCTACGACCGCCTGTTCCAGGCCGAAAACAACCAGCTGGTCTTCAGCAAAGAAACGGCCGGCACGTGGCGCTTTTCAATCGACGGGTTCAGCGGTCCCGCCAGGGCGTACGAGATTACCAACCCGGCCAGCCCGGTGCGTCTGCTCAACAGCCAGATGTCCGGGTCGCGGCTCAACCTGCAGGACGCGGTCACACCGGACAAACGCTATTTCGCCGTGGCCGATGCCACCATCCGCACCCCCGTCCGCATCCAGCGTTTCGTACCACCGCCGTTCGATCTGCGTGCCTCCAGCCAGCGCGCCGATTACCTGATCATTGCCCACGCCAGCTTTATGAATGCCATCCAGCCGCTGGCCGCCCTGCACACCAGCCAGGGCATGCAGGTCAAGACGCTGGACGTAGCCTGGCTGTACGATGAGTTCAACTGGGGCATCCCTGAACCAGACGGGATTCGTAATTTCCTGGACTACGCCTATCATAACTGGAGCGCCCCAGCCCCCAGTTTCGTCCTGCTAGTGGGTGATTCGACCTTCAATCCCAAGGGCCATAACCCGGCCGTCTATGGACCGGTCGAGACGGTGTACATGCCATCGTTCATCCTCAACGTAGACCCGTATACGGGCGAGGTCGCGTCTGACAATCATATGGTTACGATCGATGGCAGCGACATCCTGGCTGACATGTTCGTGGGACGTCTGGCGGCGCGCAGTGTGGCCGATGTCCAGGCGATGGTCGCCAAGAATGTGGGTTATGCACAAACCGCACCGCTGGCGCCGTGGCGTCAACGCATGGTGTTTGCTGCTGATAACTACCGCAGCGCCAACGGCACACCCGACCCGGCCGGCAACTTCGAGCGTTCGATCCAGGAGGTCATCGACCGGACTGGTATCGATCGTTTTGAAATCCGTCGAGCCTACTACGACCCGTATCCGAACGATGACAATGGTGAGGCGTGGCGCTACCGCACGGTCGATGACACACGCGCCGGGATTGCGGCCGAATGGAACAATGGTGGGGCCACGCTCAACTACGTCGGCCATGCGTTCATCGATAAGTGGGGTGAGGATCTCTGGCGTAACCAGGACGCCGGTCTGTTGACGAGCAACGTCAGGCTGCCGGTCGCAATCACGATGGGCTGTTTGGACGGCTATTTCGACTGGCCGAACCGCCCCAGCCTGGCGGAAACGTTCAACCGCCTGCCGGGAGCGGGCACGGTTGCCCATTGGTCACCCACGGGCCTGGGCGTGGCCACCGGGCACGATGTGCTGCACCGCGAGTTCTACCGCACCTTGCAGCGCGACACCATGCGCACGTTTGCAGTGGCCACGGAAGCGGCCAAAGTGAAACTGTACACCGAGGGCCACAGTCCTGACTTGATCCACACCTTTATGATATTCGGCGATCCAGCACTGCGCATCGGCCTGCGGCTGCAGGCATTTTTGCCCTATTCCGAGCGTTGACCATGCCGATCGATGACGCGCACGTGCGCAGCGTGGCGGTTGACCTGTTGCGCGAGCACCTGGCCCAAGAAGGCCACCTG
>JAYRNS010000050.1:0-5505 GCA_041912075.1 Anaerolineae bacterium | reverse complement strand
TACGTTCGGGTTCAGCGCCAGTGCCGGTCAAAGTCTGACCGCCGGTGATGTGGATGGTGATGGCTTCGTTGATCTGGTCGTCGGCGGCCGCACGCAGAATGCGGTGTTCTTGAACGACGGCCAGGGTAATTTTTACACTGGCCCGCTGGCCAGCTGCGATACACTCCCCAGCAGCGTCACGTGCCTGGGCGGCGCCGCGGCACCGGCCCTCGCCCTGGCCGACATGAACGGCGATGGCTGGCTGGACGTCGTCGCCGCCGGCAATCCCGACGGTGACCCACAAAGTGCGGTCTACCTCAATGACGGTCGCGGTGGTTTTGCCACGGCCCCGCCAGCGTCGTGTGCGGACAACACTGACCAGAACCAGCTGCGCTGTCTGGGCAGTGCCGCTGAGGCGGTCAGACATCTGGCCGTGGGCGACGTCGATCGCGATGGTCACGTCGACGTGGTCGCTGCACTGGCCAGCGGTCAGAACCGGGTCTACCACAACGACGGCACGGCTCATTTTGCCACCCTGCGCGATTTTGGCGGCGAGCAGACCTCGGTTCCTGCCTTCCAGCCGGACGAGACCGCGCCGGACCAGCCAGCCGAAACCGCGGTCTCGGCGGCCGGCACCCAGCGTGTTGTCAGCCTGGCCGACGTCAATGGTGACGGTGCCCTGGATGCGATCGTTGGTAACTACCAGCAGCAGAACATGGTGTACCTCAACGACGGGCGCGGCCAATTCGAGCAACCCCGTCTTTTTGGCACCGGGACCGATGCCACCACCAGCGTCGCGGCCGGCGACTTCGACCTGGACGGCGACCTTGATCTCGCCACGGGCAACTTCAGCCAGCGCAGCGCGGTCTATCTGAGTGACGGTGCCGGGTCATATCCAACCGGTCAGCTGCTGAGCCGCGACAACCAGCCGACATACAGTATCGCGTTGGGCGACGTCGACGGCAACGGTCGCCTGGACGTGATCGTGGGCAACCGCTTTGCGCCCAACCGCATTTACCAGGCCGATCTGGCAGGCAGCTTTCCGCTGAGCCAGACATTTGGCAGTGGCACGACGCTGAGTGTGGCGGTGGGCGACGTGGACGGCGATCGCGACCTCGATATCGTGACCGGCAACAGCGCGCAAAAGGCCAGAATCTACCTTAACGACAACAATGGCCGCTGGGACGACCACACCCGTGATTTTGGTCTGAACAATGCCTGGGCCGTTGCCTTAGGAGATGTCGACGGTGACCGTGATTTGGACATCGTGGCCAGCTACGTCGACCGCCAGACCGGCCGCCAGGTGCGCGTCCACCTGAATGATGGGCACGGAAACTTCGACCAACCGGCAAGCGACCGCCTGGTGGGTCACCTGGGTCTGACGACACAGAGTTTGGCACTGGGTGACCTGGACGGTGACGGTGACCTGGATATCGTGACGGGTAACGATGGTGGAGCCAGCGGCGAACCCAACGTCGTCTATTTCAACGACGGTACCGGTCACTTCGATGGCGAAGGCAGCGAGCTGCAGCTTCCCGGTGATCCTGACAATACCAAGAGCGTTGCCCTCGGCGATTTGGACCGTGATGGTGACCTTGACATCGTCGTGGGAAATTCCGGTCGTGCGGGCCGCCAGGATTATTTCTATCTGAACGAGGGCGACGGGCACTTCTCAACGGTGCATCGCTGGGGTGATGGCCGTGCCGGTACTCTCCAGCTGGCACTGGCCGACATGGATGGGGATCTCGACCTCGACATCGTCGCAGGCCATACCGCAGGTGGCAACGCGGTGCACGTCAACGATGGCCAGGGTGGTTTTACGATGCAGCGCAGCTTTGGTAAAGACTCGGCACGCGCCCTCGCCACCGGCGATCTCGATTTCGATGGCGACGCCGACATCGTCACCGGCGGTCTCAGCCAGGCACCGGCGCTGACCCGCAACCAGTGGCGGCAGCCGCAGGGGTTGGTCAACCATCCCGGTGCCGTCGCCCTTGACCGGCCCGATGGCTCGGCGGATACCACCGGTTTTGGCAGCACGGTGGTGCTGGAATACCAGCAAATCCCCATCACTTACACCCTTTTCGATGCCGAAAGCGATCCGGTGGGCCGGGTGGTGATGGAATACTCAGCCGACGGTGGCGGTCGCTGGCAGCCTGCGGTAGCCACCACGACCACGATCACGACCAGCTTGAGCGCCAGCCCCTACCCCACGGTGACGGTATCAAATACGCACGTCTACGTGTGGGACACGTTTGCCAGCGGCTTTTTCGAGCAGTCGGACAACGTCCTGCTGCGGCTGCGCACCTATCCCAGCGCGTCGACAGGACGTCATCATACCCCCCAACCCAGCCAGTGGCCCTACGCCACGACGACCAGTAACCCGCTGCGCGTGCGCGGCACGCAGGTGCAGGTTTTCAGCGAGGCGATCACGAGGACAAACGTGGTCTCGGGTGCGCTGGTCTACCGGATACCGGCCGGCCAGGAGACCGGCGGGTTCCTGATGGGCAACCGCGAGACCAACGAGCCTTTCCAAACCAATGCCGGCGGTTACCTGGTGGGCGGTGGCGAAATCGCACCGGGTGACCGCCTGGTCGCGCTGCAGCCGGTCGACGCCGGGCCTGGGATCACGCTGTACCACACCAGTGCCCGACCCACCGCCACCGGTTTGGATGCGCAGACGGTCATCACACCCGGTGTGCAGCAGCTGGTGGTGTCGGCTGACAACCCCTTGTATCTGTTCGACATGGACATCTCGCTGGAGTGGGATGCGCGCAACGATGGCACTTTCCTGGATGAGCTGGAAGCGGCCATCAAACGCTCCTCGGAGCTCTTGTACGACATCAGCAACGGACAGATGGCCCTGGGCGACGTATGGGTGCATCACGCCAGGGACTACTGGAACAGCGCGGATGTTGTGATCTACGCCAACAACTCGGTGCGCCCGCGCGCCAGCATCGGCGGGCTCGTGGGCGAGAACGTCGATGACGTCCGGCCCAACGGCACGGTTCTCAAGGACGCTTACCAACCGGGCCAGATTCGCATGGGACCGTTGTGGGACCCCTTTGGCCAGAGCCGCGCCGAACTGACCCAGGATTGGTACCGGGCATTGGCGCACGAGTATGGGCACTATCTGCTCTTCCTGCCCGATAACTACCTGGGTTATGCCCGTGATGGCTCGCTGCGGATCGAAGACTGCCAGGGCAGCATGATGACGACGGCCTACGACGACGGCTACAGCGAGTACCTGACCGACACACAGTGGTTTACCCAGACCTGGCGTAACTGCCAGGACACAGTCGCCGCCTACCTGACGGGGCGTTCGGACTGGGGGACGGTCAAAAAATTCTATCCGGACGTCAAGACCGGAGACGACAATCCCGGCCCCGCAACACTGCCCATCGACGTCACCCAGGTGTGGTTTGTCGATCCTGGTAACCCCGCGGCGACCTTGCCAGCTCGTAACCTGGACCTGCGCCAGCAGAACGATGGCAGCCGTCTGGTGGTGGATCAAGGCCAGGGTTACCTGTTCCAAACCCAGGGCACACCCGATCTGCGCGACGACCGGTTGGTCAGCCTGGGTAGTACCGGCCGCAGTGACCGCATCAAAGTGCGCGGCGCGGCTCCGGGTGACCGCATTTGTGTGCTGGAGAGCGACCGTACGCCGGCGCGTGCCGGCTGTATCGACGACGTCAGCGCGCTGGATGCATCCATCTACATTCAGGACATTCCAGACTGGCAGCCCAACGTCCAGGTTCATCCCGTGGTCGTGCCGTCGCGCACGATCACGGTGACGCGCAACCTGACGGCCACAAACGTCGTGACATCCACCACTGCACCTACCTCAACGCTGACCACGACACCCACGCTCACACAAACCCTGACGCTCTACAAACCGGCACTGGCCGTCACCGTCACGCTGGGCAGCCCCCTGCCCACAGGCCAGCTCAACGCCCAGGTTTTCTCATCAGCCAGCGCACCGGATGACTGGCCCGAAGATGCACCGTGGGCTGCCCTGCAGCCGATCGACCCGTCGAATCCAATCACCTTCACGCGCACGATTACCCTGGACTATCCCGTCTTCGCCGGTATGGTGCACGTCTGGGTGAGTGATACGCTGGGCAGCGGTGTGGGCGATTTTTTTGTGACGCCCGACTGTGATACGCAGGCGCGCGGCGTCTGGTGCCCCACAAGCTGGATGACCGGTACGGAATACAGTACCTTGGGGGTCAACCAGCGCGGGGGAGTCGATTTGCGCAGTCTGGGCGGGGTCAACCAGCGCGGTGGGGTGAATCAACGCGGCGGGGTGAATCAGCGCGGTGGGGTGAATCAGCGTGGCGGGGTCAACCAGCGCGGCGGGGTCAACCAGCGTGGCGGGGTGAATCAGCGCGGCGGGGTCGACTTGCGCGGCTGGAATGCCAGCCGGCGCACGTTGGGCGCACCGATTGCGTCGTCCGACGGTCAGGTGTCCATCTTCAATGCACGTGACTTTTTGGACGATGCCGGCAGCCAGTCACTGGAAGCGCTGGCGCGCGTACCCAACCTGCCCCCCTGGCTCGACCAGGTGGGCCAGGGGTACCGGTTCGTGGCCAGCCAGCCCGTCAGCCGGACCATTGCTTTCGACTATCTCTCGCGTGAAGTGCCGGACGGGTACGAGTATACGCTGCGCCTGTACTTCTCTGCGGACGAGGGGCAAACCTGGCAGCGGCTGCCGACCCGCCTGGACACCAAAGAAAACATGGCGACCGGGCCGGCCAACGAATCGGGCCTGTACGTGCTGGCATCCACGATCGACATCCCGTTCCAGGCCCAGGGCTGGAATTTGTTTGCCTATCCACTGCCGGTCAGCCGTACGGTGACAGACAGTCTGCAGTCGATTGCCACTGCGTACTCGACCCTGGTCGGGTTCGACCGCGACAACCCGGCGGATCCGTGGCAGATCTACGATCCCACGGCGCCGGCCTGGGTCAACGACCTTGTCGATTTGACGTTTGGCAATGGATATTGGATCAACGTCACCAGACCCGTTACCCTATCGCTGTTGGTGCCAGATTCGGCGGTTGACCAGACGCCGGACGTCACTACGTCGTTGGGGCGCAGTCCGGGTGTCACATTGAGCATGCGCACGCCGCCAGCAGTGTTTTACGGCACAATCTCGGCCGCCAACGTACCGGTCGGGGCCGTGGTTGAAGCTTATGTCAATAACAACCTGTGTGGCCAGGCTACGACGATGGCAGGGGATGCGCCGGGTGAGCTGCGCTATCGGATAAAGGTGTTGGCCGCCGACCAGGCGAGTCCAGGCTGTGGTACGCCAGAGCGCCGGGTGCGTTTCCTGGTGAATTCAGCGCCGTTAGGCACTCCGGCGCCCTGGGACAACGATCGCCCGACAGTGTGGAACCTGGGCTCAGGCAGCGGTTCGCCCTAGGCCGTAGGTCACAGCTCCTGCGGTGACGGGATACCTCGTCCACGTCCATCGCCATGCCGGCGAAGCGCTGTTACCACGGCGGCTGCGTGTTAGAGGACGTCTGT
>JAYRNS010000049.1:0-2568 GCA_041912075.1 Anaerolineae bacterium | reverse complement strand
CCCTGGTTGTTGCGGCCGCCGCGCTTGCGCATCCCCGTCAGCAGCGAACGCTCGGGGTCGCTGCGCGTGATTTCCTCGAACGATGAAACGCTCATGCCGCGCCGGCCAGGTGACGTCGGTCGATAGACTTTGATTGCCATATTATACCCCTTCGAACACCTGGATCGACCCGCCGGGCGCCAACGTCACGTAGGCCTTCTTCCAGGCATTGCGACGTACGACCTGGCGGCGGAATGACCGTTTGTGTTTCGCCGGCACGTTGACGATGCGCACGTCGACCACGGTAACGTTGGGAAAGACCGCTTCAACCGCTTCTTTGACCTGGTGCCGGTTCGCCCGCCGGTCGATCTCGAACGCATACTGGTTGGCCAGCTCCCGCTGCATGACGGTCTTTTCCGTCAGCAAGGGACGCCTGAGAACTTCATAAATATGCATGATTCGTCAGCTCCTTGCTCCCAGCGTCACGCGGCCAGGAATGCTTCAATGTGCGACAAGGCCTCGAGCGGCAGCACCAGGGTCTCGTAACCCAGCAAATCCCGCACGTTCAGATAACCGGCACGCAGCGTCTTGACATTAGGCAAATTGCGCGCCGACAGCTCCACGGTTTGGTTCCGGTCGGGCAGAAGAATCAACGTGCTGCGCTGGGCTTCGACCTTCGCAAGGAACTCGACCATCGCTTTGGTGCGCGGTGCGTTCATGTCCAGTTTGTCGACCACGACGATCTGCTGCCCGGCCGCCTTGGCCGACAGTGCCGAGCGCAGGGCGAGCCGGCGCATCTTGCGCGGCATGTCCTGTTCGTAAGAACGCGGTGTAGGCCCAAATACGACACCACCGTGCCGCCAGTGCGGTGCCCGTGTGCTGCCCTGACGGGCACGACCGGTGCCTTTTTGCCGCCACGGCTTCTTGCCACCACCGCTCACTTCCGAGCGTGACTTGACCTTGTGCGTGCCCAGGCGCGCATTGGCCATCTGGCGCACCAACGCCTGGTGCATCACGGCCCGGTTGACGGCGACCGCAAAAATGTCATCCGGCAGCTCGACCTGCCCCACCACATCGCCGTCCATGTTGCGTACTGAAACCTGCATGATCGCCCTCCTAACCCTGCTTGCGCGCCGCGCGGATCATCAGCAGGCCATTTTTCGGACCTGGCACCGCCCCGCGCACCAACAGCAGATTGCGTTCGGGATCAACCTTGACGACACGCAGGTTGTTCACCGTCACCCGGGCCGCGCCCATGTGGCCGGCCATACGGGTACCCTTTTCGACCCGGCCGGGCGTGGTGCCCGCACCAATGGAGCCAGGCGCACGCTGGCGGTCAGACTGACCATGGGTCTTGGGGCCACCACTAAAATTGTGACGGCGCACCCCGCCCTGAAAACCACGGCCCTTGGACGTGCCGGTCACGTCGATCATGTCGCCCGCGGCAAACTGATCCACCGTAATCTTCTGGCCCACGTGAAAGTCGGTCGATTCATTCTTGAAGACACGAAACTCGCGCAGTGTACGCAGCGGCACGATCTGCTTCTTTTTCAGATGGTTGAGCTCGCCTTTGCTGATGCGACGCGGTTTGACTTCGTCGAATCCAAGCTGGATAGCATCATAGCCGTCTGTGTCGGCCGTGCGCACGGTCGTCACGAAACAGGGACCTGCTTCGATCACGGTGACCGGGACCACTTCACCTTTTTCGGTGAAGACCTGGGTCATGCCTATTTTCTTTCCCAGAATACCCTTCATAACGTCCGAAAGTGTGGACTGCTGGCGACCTGGCTGTGCCGCATCATCCCGCACTTCCTGCCTCCTCATGGTAGTTCGTCAACAAAAAAACTGGAGAAGTTCCCCCCGCAGCCCGCTGCCAATGGGACACTCTCCAGTTCCGCAAGCCAATCGCTTGCGTCTGCTAGAAAGGACCGTTAATGGCAGCATATGCTGTCAGACTGGTCGTCCTCTGCCTCGCCTGGCCAGTCAGGAGAGGCGCTGGTCGTTGGTTGGTTTCGCTCATAATGGCGAGCAAAGCACCAACGGACCATTGGGTATTAACTCGACAAATTATCCAAAATCCTAGAGCTTGATCTCGATATCTACACCGGCCGGCAAATTCAGATGCATCAGCTTGTCGATCGTTTTTTGGCCCGGATCGATGACATCGATCAGCCGTTTGTGCGTGCGAATCTCGAACTGCTCACGCGAATCCTTATCGATAAACGGTGACCGGTTGACGGTGAACCTCTCGACACGAGTAGGCAGCGGCACGGGGCCAATGACCGCCGCGCCTGTCTGCTCGGCCACGTCCACGATCTGCGCCGCCGAGCTGTCGAGTACACGATGGTCGTAGGCTTTCAGTTTGATCCGAATGCGTTGTTTTGCCATGATCCCCCCGAGAGAGTCAGACAGAGAGGAGAGCCTGGAGGCTGCTCTCCTCTCGTACACCCTCATCCCAATTGCGCTGCTTATTCCAGAATCTCGGTGATGGTGCCGGCGCCGACGGTGCGACCGCCTTCGCGGATCGCAAAGCGCGACCCCTTCTCCAACGCCACCTTGGTGATCAGCGTCACCTTCAGCTCGACGTTG
>JAYRNS010000048.1:0-1884 GCA_041912075.1 Anaerolineae bacterium | reverse complement strand
TCATTCTACCGCATCCAGCGCCAGGTTCAATTTCAGCACGTTGACGCGCGGCTCACCCAGGAATCCCAGCTGGCGCCCTTCCGTGGCCTGTTCGACCAGAGCACCGACAGCGGCGATGGACAGGCCGCGCGCACCAGCCACCCGCGGCACCTGGTAGCGCGCCGCGGCCAGGCTGATGTGCGGGTCCAGCCCGCTGGCCGATGCCGTCACCAGGTCGACCGGGATGGGGTCGCGGTTGGCCGGGTCGGACGCGTGCAGCGCTGCCACCCGCTCCTGCACGGCCGTCAGCAGCGCGGGGTTGGTTGGACCCAGGTTGGCGCCGGCCGACGCCGCGGCATTGTAGGCCACCGGCGTCGTCGCCGACGGGCGTCCCCAGAAGTAACGCGGGTCGTCGAAGGGCTGGCCAATCAGGGCCGAACCGACGACACGATCGCCCTGCCGGATCTGGCTGCCGTTGGCCTGGGCCGGAAAAACGACCTGAGCCAGGACCGTCACCGTCACTGGATAGAGAACACCGGTGAGCAGGGTAAACAAAGCCAGCAGTGCAGCCGCCGGCCGTATCAATGATTTCATACGAACCTCTCGTTGCATCAAGGGTTGTGCCCGACCCAATCCCTGGCCAAAACGCCGATCACCAAAACGATGACCATCAACAGCCCGGCATGTCCGCGTGGTGACAGCGACATCACGTGTTCGAACACCAGCAGCGCCACCGTCAAGGGAAACAGTGCGTACAGTCCCCACCACTTGTTTGTGTGAAACGGTCCCATGTGATCCTCCTTTTTACCGCTGCACCAGGGACAGCAGCATATCGATGAGCTTGATGCCAACAAACGGTGCGATCAGGCCGCCCAGACCGTAGATCAGCAGGTTGTCACGCAGCAGCTGTGCGGCCGGGACCGGCCGGTAAGCCACACCGCGCAGCGCCAGCGGGATCAGCGCCACGATGACGAGGGCGTTGAAGATCACCGCCGATAGGATTGCGCTGGCCGGGGTGCTCAGGTGCATAAAGTTGAGCGCGCCCAGCGCCGGGTAGGTCGCGGCATAGGCGGCCGGGATGATGGCAAAGTACTTGGCGACGTCATTAGCAATGCTAAAGGTCGTCAACGCGCCGCGGGTCATCAGCAGCTGCTTGCCGATCTCGACGATCTCGATCAACTTGGTCGGATTGCTGTCCAGGTCGACCATGTTGGCCGCCTCGCGCGCCGGTTGGGTGCCGCTGTTCATGGCCACGGCGACGTCGGCCTGCGCCAGCGCCGGGGCGTCGTTGGTGCCGTCGCCGGTCATGGCCACCAGCCGCCCGCCCGCCTGGTACTCGCGGATCAGCTTGAGTTTGGCTTCGGGCGTGGCCTGGGCCAGGAAATCGTCCAGGCCGGCTTCGGCCGCAATCGCCGCCGCGGTCAGCGGGTTGTCACCGGTAATCATCACCGTCTTGATCCCGATGCGCCGCAGCTGGGCGAAACGCTCCTTCATGCCCCCCTTGACGATGTCCTTGAGGTGGATGACCCCCAGCGCCTGGCCGTTGCGTGCCACGACCAGCGGGGTACCGCCGCTGCGTGCAATCTCGGTGACGGCCGCGTGCAGGTCCGGTGGCACCGTTTGTCCGTACCCCTCAATGTAAGCCAGCATGGCATCGGGCGCACCCTTGCGGATGCTGGCGCCATTCAGGTCGACGCCGCTCATGCGCGTTTGTGCCGTAAAGGGGATGAAGTGCATGCCTGACGGCGCATCCGGCCCGACACCCACAGTGCGCCCACGCAGGCCGTACTCCTCCTTGGCCAGCACGACGATGCTGCGCCCTTCGGGTGTCTCATCGGCCAGCGAAGCCAGCCGCGCCGCCTCGGCCAGTGTACGCGCATCGGTGACACCCACCGGGACAAAAGC
>JAYRNS010000047.1:0-4821 GCA_041912075.1 Anaerolineae bacterium | reverse complement strand
GTGCCCCGTCGGCAAAGTATTTGACGCTGCCGATGCGCAGCCACTCGTTGCCAAATCCACTTTGCAGCCCCAACTCGATCGCCGCGCGCAGGTGCTCGCGGGGAAGGTTTTGGTTGACCCGCAGTCCCAAACTACCCTGGCGCTGCAAGGTCTGGAACGAGCGCAGCGCGAGGGCCTGGGGTGTGTCGTTGGCCTCTTGAATGCTCGTGATACCGGCGGACCAGGCCAGAGGAATGGCCCGGCGCAGCGCCGCGCAGGTTTCATCTAGATCCGGCTGGTCGACGATCGCGTCCAACAGCTGGATCGCGTTCTCGCGCAGGACGCCGGTGGGCTCACCCGTGACCGGGTCGCGCTCGATGACGCCATCATCCGGGTCAGGTGTGGCGGCGGTGATACCGGCGCGCGCCAGAACCAGGCTGTTGACCCAAACTGAGTGCCAGTCGTGGCTGTCCAGCAGCACGGGATGGTGCGGTGTGACTGCATCCAGCAGGGTGCGGGTGGGCGTGCCTTCGGGCCAGACGTTGGCGTCCCAACCCCCGCCGCGGATCCAGTGACCGGGGGCCGTGTGGGCAGCCCGCTCGGCCACGCGGGCAACGGCCTGGCTGGCCGAAGTCAGGTCGGCCAGCTCCAGCCAATCGCGACGCAGCGCCCAACCTACAAAATGGATGTGTGCGTCGTTGAACCCTGGCAGCACCGTGCACCCGCCCAGGTTCACACAGCGTGTGGTAGGACTGGTCAGGTGTGTCAGGTCATCGCCCACGGCCAGGATACGCCGGCCTGCGAGGGCGACCGCCGTCGCGAAAGGGTGCTGTTTGTCCTGGGTGTAGATGTGCGCATTCGTGAGGAGCATGGTGGCCGTGGTCATGCACTTTCCCCCAGGATCGCCTCGTAGACACTCTGCAGCTCCTCATCGGAGTAAAAATGGATCACCAGCCGTCCGCGTCCGCGGTGGCTGCGGCTGACATCCACCTTGGTGCCCAGCCGGTCGCGCAGGGACTGCTGCATGGCCTGAACGTACAAGGCCTGTGGATCGTCTTCGGCCAGCGGTTCTTCTTCGTCGGCGGTGGCGATCAGCAGGCGCCGCACCAGCTCCTCGGTCTGGCGTACCGTCAGGCCGCGGCGCAGCACCAGGGTCAGCGCCTCCACCTGCAGGTCCTCTTCCTCTAACCCCAGCAGCGCACGGGCATGGGCTTCGCTGATCTTACCGGTGATGAGTGCTTCTTTGACCGGCTCGCTCAAGCGGAGCAGCCGCAGGGCATTGGTCACCGTGACGCGCGCTTTGCCGACGCGCGTGGCCACCTGAGCCTGGGTCAACCCAAATTCGTCCACCAGCATCTTGTAGGCGGCCGCTTCTTCCAGGGGGTTCAAATCGGCGCGCTGGACATTTTCGACCAGGGCAAGCTCCAGAAGGGCCTGATCGCTGACCTCTTTGATGACCGCCGGCACCTGCTGCAACCCGGCCAGGCGTGCCGCTCGCCAGCGCCGTTCGCCGGCGATGATGGTGTAGGTGGGGCCGCCCCCCGGCTGCTGCCCCGGTCCCCGCGTCACCACCAGGGGTTGGATCAGACCATGTTCGCGGATCGAATCGGCCAGCTCTTGCAGCGCGGTGGGGTCGAAGTTTTGACGTGGCTGGCGCGGGTTGGGACCGATGGCTTCGATGGCGATCTCGGACAGGGCAGATCCTGCGGCCGCCGGTGTGGCTGGTGCGGTAGGAATCAGCGCCCCCAGGCCGCGCCCCAGGCCGCGTTTGGGGTTGTTCATGGCAACCTTCCTTCTATCTGCGCCACGAGTTCACGCGCCAGCGCGCCATAGGCGAGAGCACCCGGTGAGCGGGGGGCAAAACTCAGAATGGTCTCACCAAAACTGGGTGCTTCGCTCAGGCGCACGTTGCGCGGGATGATGGTCTCAAAAACAGGGGCCGGTGCGTGTTGGCGAATTTCGCTGACCACCTGCTGCGATAGATTGGTCCGTCCGTCATACATCGTCATGACGACGCCGCGTACGTGCAGGGTGGGGTTGAGACTCGAGCGCACCAGGTCGATCGTTGACAACAGGCGTGCCAGACCTTCGAGAGCGAAATATTCGCACTGAATGGGAACAATGACCCCGCTGTTGGCCGCCGTCAGGGCGTTGACCGTGAGCAGCCCCAGGCTGGGCGGGCAGTCGAGCAGCACAAAATCGTACGGCTCGGTCACGTGCGCATTGAGCGCCTCCAGGGCGCGGCGCAGGACGTGCTCGCGCGCCAGGGTTGCTACCAGCTCGACCTCGGCGCCGGCCAGGGCAGGGGTTGCCGGCAGCAGATCGACGCCGACGTGGTAGGTCAGCGTGACGGCCTGTTGGGCGGGCAGATGGTCGATGATGACGTCGTAGAGGCAGTAGATGAGGTGGTTGGGGTTGATCCCCAGATGGCTGGTGGCGTTGGCCTGCGGGTCACAGTCGACGACCAGCACGCGACGGTTGTCTGCCGCCAGGCAGGCGGCCAGGTTGACGACGGTGGTCGTCTTGCCGACTCCCCCTTTTTGATTGGCAAAAGCAAGGACGTGCGTCACGGTTGGATGACCTTATCGACTATAGGGTGTCACCGTACTGTGCCAGCCACGCTTCGACCTCGGCCCGCGCGGGAACCGCACCGTACCCCGATCCTTCCACGGAAAACGAAGCCGTCACAGCGGCAAAACGTGCGGCTTCGACCACATGGCCCGTTTCGGCAAGGTGGATCAAAAAGGCGGCCGCAAACACATCGCCGGCGCCGGTGGGGTCTGTTTCCACCGCCGGCCGCGTACCCACGGGGATCATCTCATGATGCTGCCAGATGTGGGAGCCACGCGGGCCGTAGGTCACGACGACGATCGGGCAAAGAGCCCGGTAGACGGCCAGGTCCCCTGGCTGCTGCAGGTCAGCCTCGCTCAAGATGAGGGCCGACAGGGCGGGCAGAACAGTCTCGGCGTGTGTCCAGCGTTGGGGTGAGACGAGACCGTTGGCATCCCATTGGCGCATCCAGCCCTGTGGCACCGCCCCGATGATGGGACCACGCAGGACGGAGAAGAGTGACGGGTCGGCCTCCTGGGCAATCGGGCCAAGCAGCGTCACCGGAACTGATTGCCAGACGTCAGGCAGGTCACTCGCCATGATCGGGGGTGCCACGTCGGAGACGACCTGCTGGCGGGTTTGGCCGATGTACTGGTTGCGGAACGTCGTCGTCGTCGCCGATGGCAGGCGTTGGATCGCGACGTGGTCCCATACACCCGTGAGCGGTACGTCAGGTGCCAGGCGGGTCAGTGCACCCGGCCGGCGTGCCAGGCGGTGCGCCGTCATCACCGCATAGGATACCGTCCCGCCGAGGGTATAACCACCGCCGGGCACCAGGTCGCGTGTGACGTTGCCAATGGCCAAAAAATCGATGGGTTGCTGGGGAAGCGCTGGATTGGTTGGCTGCATGTTCTCTCGATGTCGTAGTTGGGCCGCGGCTGTGTCGGTGTATCAGACCAGATGGGCTTAGATGATTGTAACATACGCGGTGAGTGCCACAAAAAAGCACCGGGAGACACGCCAGATCGATCGATCTGCCATACTTCCCGGTGCTTCAGGCCCGCCGGTAAACGTCAAGTTGCAGCGGCCAGCGCGGTTGAATCAACGCTGGCAGACCTCGGCGTCAATGTTTCTTGGGAACGATGGTCACTTTGCGATGCTCGTCTTCGCCTACGCTTTGCGTTGTCACTTCGGGATGGTCGCGCAGGGTCAGGTGGATGATCCGCCGCTCGCGCGCCGGCATCGGTTCCAGCGCCAGGGTACGGCCGGTGGCCGCAACGCGTTCGGCCGTGCGGATAGCCAGCTGCTGCAAGGTGCGTTCGCGACGATTCTTGTACTCTTCGACGTCGACGACGACGTTGACCCAGCGTTCCAGCTTGTGGTTGACCATCAGGCGGGTAACGTACTGCAGCGCCGTCAGGGTCTCGCCGCGGCGGCCGATCAAGATCCCGAGATCGTTACCAACGATATCGAGAACCAGCGCCGGTTCTTCATTCTTGTCACGCACGCTGTCGGTGGCGAAATGACCGCGCACGGTGGCCTGCACACCCATGAGGCGCAGCAGTTCGGCAAGCATTCCCGACGCCAGGGCAACGGGGTCACCGGCCTCTTCGGCGGCGGGTGGGGTGACAGCCGGTTTGGGCTCGCCTACGGGTGCCGGCGCGCTGCGTGCCGTGGTGGGCGCAGCTGCTGCGGGTGGTTTGGCTGGGCTGGCGACCGGCGGTGGTTCATCGCGTGTTGGCCGCGCTGGTGGCGCGGAGACAGGGGGCGGTTTCACGATCGGTCGCGGTGTGAGGCGCACGCGGGCATCTTCGGCGCCAAAACCCAACACGCCGCGGCTGCCCGGTGTCATGACCTCGACGTCGACCTGTTCGCGCGTGAGATTGAGCCGCCGCAAGCCCTCCTCAATCGCGGCGTTCACGTTTTTGGCGCGAACTTCGATACTCTCTGCCTGATTCGACATAAGAACTACTTCCTCTTCCTACGGCGACGCGTTGAATCTTGAGTTGGCTCGGCGGTGTCGGTGGTAACTGTGGGTTCGGTGACGAGCGATTGATCGGTCACGACCGGTGCGGTGATGGCAGGGGCCGCTGCGCCGGCGCCAACTGGGGCGGCAGTCTTGTTGCGTGGGATCAACCCTGGGATACGCAGCGAACCCCAGCCGGTCACGGTGTACTGCTGGATCATAGCGAGCAAGTTCGATACCACCCAGTACAAAGACAGGCCCGAAGGCACCTGGAGGCTGAAGAAACCAAACATGATCGGCATAAACAGCATCATCTGCCCCATCAT
>JAYRNS010000046.1:0-4263 GCA_041912075.1 Anaerolineae bacterium | reverse complement strand
GACACCAGGTGCACAAACGACGGGCCGGCAATGGTAATATCCCCGGCACCAGACGGTTAGCGTTGCGCGCGGCTCAATGGACCGTGCCGGGGACGTCCTACTTCTCCGCCAGCAGGGGCATTACCTGGGTCAATAGCACCGGGGCCGTCGCCAGTCCATGGTTGATGTGGGCTGGCCGGCGGTGCTCGTCCAGCACGACCGTGGTCGGCACAGTCAACACGCCGTAGAAATCGGCCAGCGTGCGTGCTTCGATGGCATCGAGTGTGTGCACGAGAACCCGGTGATCCAACCGCTGCGCCACCTGCTGCAGGGCCGGCGCCTGCTGCAGCCGGCAGATGCCGCACATGGCCGTCGTGAAGTACAGGATCGCCGGGCCACCACCGGGCAGCCCGAGACGCATGAGCTCGGAGGGGGCAGTGCGCTGCCCCAATTGGGCCAGTCGCGTGCGCTGCCATGTGCGCAGGGCCACGAACGCCAGGCTGCACGCCGCAACCGCGAGAATGAGAATACCCGCCCGTTCGATCATCGTCGTCCTCGTCGTCCGCTCAAGCCGCCTGCCACCAGGGCAGGTTGGCATGGATACCGCGCCGGGCCAGCTGATAATACATAAAGCAGCCGACACAAAAGCCTAACACCAGATTGACCGCGGCCAACACGACCACGATGCCCGCCAGCAGCCACCCCACGACAGAAGCACCGGCCAACAGCGCCAGCGTGCTGGCAAGCAAAAAGATCGCGCCGACACCCTGGGCAAACAGGTGTGGCCGCGGGTCGTCGGCGATGACCTGCGGTTTCAGGACACCCAACGGCTTCAGGATACGGGCGTAAACCAACTTGAACAACCCGGCCGCCGGCGCCAGGGTGCCCACCCCCATGACCAGACCGACGAACGCCACCAGCAGCCAGCTGTTGAGCAAAAAGGCCAGGACAAGCAGCGTAATGATAGACGCCTGGTTGAAGCGCAGTGCCGTCTGGTCGACTCGATTCGATTGCATAATACAAAGTCCTTTCAGAACAGGTCCAGGCTCAGATACTTCACACCACTATCGGCGGCCAGAACGACAATGTGGCCACGGTCCAATTCCCGAGCTACGCCCAGTGCGGCATGAATCGCTGCACCGGCCGAAAAGCCGACAAACAGACCCTCTTCACGTGCCAGACGGCGGGTCATCAGCAAAGCATCTTCGGCCGCCACTGACTGGTGCCTATCGGGCAGCGTGGTGTCATAGATACCTGGCACGATTGCCGTAGCCATGTGCTTCAGACCCTCGATAATCTGCAGTTCGTCGGCCGGTTCGACAGCCACCAGCTGCACGGCCGGGTTCAGCTCACGCAGCCGGCGACCGGTCCCCATCAAAGTGCCTGAGGTGCCGATGCCCGCTACGAAGTGCGTAATTTGTCCGCACGTCTGGTTCCAGATCTCGGGACCGGTCGTGTCGTAATGGGCCTGCCAGTTAGCCGGGTTGTTATACTGGTCCGGGTAGAAGTAACGCGCTGGGTTAGCGGCGACCAGCTCCTGTGCGAGCAGGATGGCGCCGTCCGACGCTTCCAGGGGGTCACTTTCGATCAGGTCGGCACCGTAGGCGCGGATCAATGCCTTGCGCTCGCGACTGACGTTGGCCGGCATGACGAGTTCGACGGGGATGCCCTTGGCCGCACCGATCATGGCATAGGCAATCCCCGTGTTGCCGCTGGTCGCATCGAGCAGCACTTTCCCCCGGGTCAAGAGACCAGCCCGCTCGCCGGCCTCGATCATCGCCCGCGCCGCGCGGTCCTTCACCGATCCACCCGGGTTGAACCATTCGGCTTTGATCCACACTTCGACCGTGGGCGGCAGATCGGCGGTGATGCGCTGCAAGCGAATCAGTGGGGTGTTGCCGATCTGCGACAGGATACCGGGCTGTGCGGGCGCGACGTGCCAGGTCAAGCCTGGCGGTGCGGTAACGACCCGCGGGTTGGTGTCAAGCGTGTCGCGCATCGCATCACTCCTTTCTACGCATGTGTCGTGACCGGAACGGCACGCTGCCCGTTGGACGGCAGGGCCACCGGTGCCGGTACACCGCAAAACTGCTGGTAATCGATTAACGCAGTGACGGTTGGATTTTCGCCACACAGCGGGCAATCCGGGTTGCGGCGAACCTTCATCAGGCGAAAATCCATCTCCAGGGCATCGAACATCAGCAGGCGCCCGACCAGCGGCTCGCCAATACCCAGAATCAGCTTGATCACCTCGGCCGCCTGCAGCGAACCGACGATGCCGGGCAGCACACCGAGCACGCCGGCTTCGGCACAGCTCGGTACTTCACCGGGTGGCGGTGGATCGGGGTAGAGGCAGCGATAACAGGGCCCACCCGCCACGCCGATTTCCGGATGCGGCGGCTGGTACACCGTCACCTGGCCCTCGAACATAAAGATGCTGGCATCCACCAATGGCTTACCCAGCAGATGGCAGGCATCGTTAACCAGATAGCGGGTGGGAAAGTTGTCCGAACCGTTCAACACGATGTCGTACTCGCGCAGGATGTCGAACGCATTGGCGCTGGTGAGTGGTTCCTGGTAACCCACGACCTCGACGTCCGGGTTGATTTCGTACAGGGTTTCGGCGGCTGATACCACCTTGGGCCGGCCGAGGTCCGATGTGCCATGCAGCACCTGGCGGTGGAGGTTGCTCAAATCGACCGTGTCGAAATCGACGATGCCGAGTTTGCCCACCCCCGCCGCAGCCAGGTAGAGTGCGGCTGGGGAACCCAGGCCGCCGGCACCGATCAGCAGCACCCTGGCATCGAGCAGTTTCTCCTGTCCATGCTGACCGACGTCAGGCAAGAGAACGTGGCGGCTATAGCGGGTCTGTTGGGCTTCGGTGAGAACGCGTGGCAGGCGGAAGGGATAGCCCGCATTGCGCCAGCCGCCAAACCCGCCAGCCAGTGAGGCAACATGGGTGTAGCCCATTTCCTGTAAGTTGCGCGTCGCCAGCGCCGAACGCACCCCGCCAGCGCAGTAGATGACCAAAGAAGCGGAGCGGTCGGGCTGCTGTTCCTCGATGCGCAGCTCCAGGAAGCCGCGTGGGATAAAAACACTGCCGGGAATATGTCCCAGGTTGAACTCGTCGCGCTCGCGAATATCGACAACGGTCAGTGGTTCACCTTTGTCCAGGGCCGACTTCAGCTGGCTTGCGCTGACTTCACGGATCTGCGCCCGGGCGCGGGCAATCAACTGATCACGCGTCATGCGCCCGTTGACGGTGACCTCTGTTTGATCCGAACCACCGGCCATGGCTGGCACGATCGATACACGATCGGCGCTGTGGAGCACTGTGGCCTGGCCTTGTAGGGTGCGGATTTCCTCGTCATTCACAAACACGTTGATAAAGCGCTTGATTGCACCCTGTTCGTCCACCAGCCGTTCGCGCAAGCCGGGGTAGCGACTCTCCAGGGCGGCGACCAGGGCATCGACGTTGTCAGCCTCGACTTCGACTTTCGACTGGCCGCCGGTCAAGCGGCGCAGGGGCGTTGGAATGTATACGGTTGCCATAAATAGTTGATTTCCTCTGTCGATTGTTTCGTTTGCTGTTAGGTTGGTATCGTGGGTAATCAAAAAGGCCCATCGACAGTTACAATTGCTGTGCGATGAGCCTCTTCGTGAGTCTCCAGGGGGTCTGAAGGTGCCTGGTGATGGTCACCGTAACAACTTCAGCGCCGAAAGACGTCGTTGTCTCCCCAGAGTATGTGGTTCTTGTAATGCGCTTGGTCCATCCTCAACGCATGCCCAGCGCGCGGCTCACCGCTCCTGTGAAGTCGGCGGGAACAGCGGCCAGGACGGCCATCACTGGCACGACTGGTGGCGCTGCACCCGCTGGTGACAGGAGCAGGTCGACGCGGCGGTTACGGGCAACGATCGAGAATGTCCTACAAACATCTGTATCAACAGTCCTTAACAAGCGTGGGGCAAGTGTACAACAAAGTGCCACCGCCGTCAAGTAGGCCCTCACCCATTTGACAATTCAGAACATCCGTGCTAAAGTAAACCATCGTCTCTACACGCACATAACACTGGTTTAAGGAGATACGAACGATGGCTAAACGAGAGTCGAGCAACAACATGGACGGCAAGACCAAAGCCTTGGAAACGACCCTGGCCAATCTGACCAAACGTTTCGGCGAGGGTGCTGTCATGAAGATGGGTGACGCAACAGAACTCCGGGTGGATTCGATTCCGACCGGTTCGTTGTCGCTGGACCTGGCCCTGGGCATTGGGGGCGTGCCG
>JAYRNS010000045.1:0-1589 GCA_041912075.1 Anaerolineae bacterium | reverse complement strand
GGCCGGGCGCCCCCCGGGGGGGGCGGGGGCGGCGGGGGCGCCACGGTGCGCGGGGTCGATTTGGGGGCGGTTCGGCGGGGCCGGTGTCGAGGGTGGGGGCTTTCCAGAGGGCCATGAGGAGGGCGGCGGCGAGCGAGAGCAGGGCACCGAAGAGAAAGGGCGCAGCAGGACCGAGACCTGGCCAGGTGCCGATGCCTTGCCAGAGGATGCCGGCAATGGCGGACGCGGGGATGTCCAACAGCCCCAATGTGGCGTGATAGGTGCCGTAGGCGGTACCACGCAGCGCGGGCATGACCAGGTCGGCCACCATGGCGTTGGCAGTGCCAAAGCTGAGACCGTAATACAGTCCATATACGGCATAGAGCGCCCAGATCTGCCAGCCGGCTTGCGCCAACCCAAAACCGAAGTAGATCGCGGCATACACCAGCCAGCCCGCCACCAGAAGGCGGCGGCGGCCCACACGGTCCGACAGGGCGCCGGCCGGGGTCGACACCAGGGTGTAGATCAGGTTGAACGTGATCAGCATGGCCAGAATGCCGGTGACACTCAGGCCTCGTTCCTGTGCACGCAGAATCAGAAATGCATCCGACGAGTTACCCAGGTCGAACAGACCAACGATCAGCAGAAAAATCATAAAGGGCCGGCCCAGCGCACGCAGGCTCAGACGTGGCAGTGCTCGCTGCCCGCTGACCGTCACCTCACGCGCACCGAGCATCAACACCAACACCGCCAGAAAACCCGGAATCAGGCTCAGCAGCACCAGGCTTTGAAACGTCGATGCCTGCAGCGTCACACTGCCCTGCTGCAGCAGCCACACGACGACCAGCGCAATGATGAGCCCAACCATTGCCCCGGCCGTGTCAGCCGCCCGATGAAACCCAAAGGCCAGACCGCGTTGGCTGGCGGGTGTCGAATCGGCCACCAGGGCATCGCGCGGCGCGGTACGAATGCCTTTGCCGGCCCGATCGCCCCAACGTGCGACGGCCACGCGCGTCCAGGTCTCGGCGCCATAGAAGAGCGGTTTGGCCAATGCCGACAACGCATAGCCGGTGACTGCCAGCCATTTGCGCGAACCCAAACGATCGGACAACCAGCCTGACACCAGTTTCAACAGACTGGCGGTGGCTTCGGCCACGCCCTCGATGAGGCCGATGACGCTGGTACGGACACCAAGAATGTTGGCCAGAAACAGCGGCAGCAGGTTGAGGATCATGTCGCTGGAGACGTCGGCCAGGAAGCTGGTGATGCTGGCGGCCCAGACGTTGCGTGACAGGCTGCGCAGACCAGTCGCCGCGGGGGTCGCTTCGATATCAGATATCGCCTCAGGTTCAGACATGAGCGTTTCCACCTTTCGTCACGATGTGATGCGACATCTTACGCCCGACAGGCGCGGTATGTCAAACAAACGACATTGGGGGATAACAGTGGGTCACTTGGCTTGAGCATGGCCATCGAATACGCTCGACCTATGGTCGCAGTCGTGGCAAGTGACCCACTACGACTCAGGTCCGCGGCAACGATCGAGTACGAGTACGAGTACGAGTAGGACGGTACTCGTACTCCTACTCGTACTACCGGGTCACTTGGCT
>JAYRNS010000044.1:0-2875 GCA_041912075.1 Anaerolineae bacterium | reverse complement strand
GCGCTGCTGTTCGACCTGCACGGCAACCTGGTTGCCAAAGCGCGCGTGCCCCTGGTGCCCTACGTGTCACCCCAGCCCGGATGGGCCGAGCAGGACCCGGATTATTACTGGCAATCACTCTGTCAGGCGTGCCAGCAGCTGTGGGTACAAAGCCCGGTTCCCAAGGAGGCCGTGGCCGGTGTGGCGCTCACCACCCAGCGTGGCACCGTCATCAACGTCGACCAGGCTGGCCGACCTCTGCGTCCCGCGATCGTCTGGTTGGACCAGCGGCGAACCGAAGGTTTGAAGCCGGTCGGGGGCCGCTGGGGGCTGGTATTCCAGCTCGTGCGGATGAGCGAGACGGTGGCGTATTTGCAGGCCGAAGCCGAAGCCAACTGGATCCGGGTGCACCAGCCGCAGATTTGGGACAAGACCTACAAATACCTGCTTCTCTCGGGCTACTTGACCTACCGCCTGACCGGACGTTTTGTAGACTCGGCTGGCTGCCAGGTGGCTTACCTGCCTTTCGATTACAAAACGCAGCAGTGGGCGTCAACCAGCAACTGGAAGTGGCAGGCGATCCCGATGGATGACCGCATCCTGCCCGATCTCGTGCCGCCGGCGCAGACCCTGGGTACGATCACGCCGGAGGCGGCTGCCCAAACCGGTATTCCGGCCGGCTTGCCGTTGATTGCCGCCGGGGCGGACAAGGCGTGCGAGGTACTTGGCGCGGGTGCCCTTGAGCCGCACATTGGCTGTCTGAGTTACGGCACGACGGCCACGATCAACACCACGCATCGCAAATACATCGAAGTCATTCCCCTCATCCCGCCGTTTCCGGCCGCCGTGCCGGGTGCGTACAGTTTAGAGATTCAGATCTACCGCGGTTTCTGGATGGTCAGCTGGTTTATCGAACAGTTTGGCCAGCTCGAACGCCAGGCCGCACAGATGCAAGGCGTGGCCGCCGAGGAGCTGCTCGACGACCTGATCCACCAGGCACCGGCCGGTGCCATGGGGCTGATCCTACAGCCCTACTGGACACCGGGTATCAAAGTGCCGGGTCCGGAAGCCAAGGGGGCCGTGATCGGCTTTGGTGACGTCCACAGCCGGGCGCATTTTTACCGCGCGATCCTGGAGGGGTTGGCGTATGCCTTGCGTGAGGGCAAAGAACGCAGCGAAGCGCGCAGCCACGTGCCGATCTCCGAACTGCGTGTGGCCGGTGGTGGCTCACAGAGCGAGGCGGCACTGCAAATCACCGCCGATTTGTTTGGCCTACCTACGGCACGCCCGCATCTCTACGAAACGTCCGGTTTGGGTGCAGCCATCGACGGAGCCGTCGGTCTGGGGCTGCACAGTAGCTTCGAGTCCGCCGTGCGCGACATGACACGCGTCGGTCAGGTCTTCGACCCCAACCCCGTCACGCATCAGCTCTACGAACAGCTCTACCAGCGGGTCTACAAACAGATGTACGGCCGGCTGAAACCCCTGTACGAGGAGATTCGGGCGATCACGGGCTACCCACCGGGGTGATTTTAGATTTTGGATTTTGGATTGGAATGCCGTTGGTTTACCGTTGACACTCCAATCCAAAATCAATCTAAAATCCAAAATCCAAAATCATCTGCGCGGTGGTGCCACCGGTGATGGCTCAGCGCGTTTCTGAACGGCTGGTGGCCCGTTGACCTTGCCCGGGGTAGGCGGCCATTCCTCGGTCCAGGTGCGGAGATCGCGGCGGCTGTAACTGGCGTCGGCGGCCAGCGCGGGGTACTCGATCGTTTCGACCACCTGACGGCGTGGATTTAGCAGACGCACCTGACCGCCGTCAGCCCCAAGGGCCAGCCCGCTGCGGCTGCGGTACAGCACCAGGAAACCATTGGCTGCAATCCGCGTGCCGCGGCGAATCTGGTGGGCACGCGTGTTGGGACCTGTATCCAGGTACCAGCCGCCAATGTCGACCGCCCGCTGTGTCGGGTTAGCCAGTTCGACCCACGCATCTCCGGTGTTGATGCTTCCATCTCCATTCCAGTCGACACCGGCTGGCACAGCCAGTAACTCATTGAGCCGCACGGTCACCACTGCGGTAGGGGTGGCAGTGGGCGTTTTGTTTGGCGGCACCTTCGTTGGCGTTGGCGGTGCCGTTTCGATGGGTGGCGGCTGCGTGGCGATCGGTTCCGGTGTCGGCGTGGCCGTAGCCGTTGGTTTTACCGGCGTCGGTGTCGCAGTGGGTTCCTCCGGTGTGGGTGTAGCGGTCGGCGTGAGCGTCGCGGTTGGCTCTTCCGGCGTCGGAGTCGCAGTGGGTTCCTCCGGCGTCGGGGTATCGGTTGGGGCCGGCGTATCAGTTGGTGTTGGCGTGTCGGTGGGCAGCACTGGCGTCGGTGTGGCCGTGGGCGTAGGCGTGTCGGTCGGCGGCAGCGGTGTTGGCGTGGCGGTGTCGGCTGCCGTGGGCGATGGTGTGCTCGTGGGTGGCGCCGATGTTGCCGTCGGTGTCGGTGTCCACGCCGGTTCCTGGGTAGCGGTGGATACGGCAGTCCAGGTCGGGGTCGCGGTCGGCGTCAGCGTAGGCAGCGCAGTCGCAGTGTGCGTCGGTGTGGCGGTCAACGGTGGCGGTTGGGTGGCCGTCGTCACCGGGCCGGGGGTGTTCGTCGGCGTTGGTGTGCGGGTCGGTGCCCGCGTAGGTGTATTGGTCGGCACGCGGGTGGGTGTATTCGTCGGCACGCGAGTTGGTGTTCGCGTGGGGACCGGCGTCCAGGTGGCGGTGGGCGGTACGGTGACTCGTTCCCACCAGACTTGAATCCGTGCCGTGCCGATGTTCTCGTAATACTCGACGAGCAGATTGTGCGAACCCTGGGTAAGGGCGTAGTCGACACTGATCTGCCGTACGCTGCCGTCCTGCCAG
>JAYRNS010000043.1:0-1738 GCA_041912075.1 Anaerolineae bacterium | reverse complement strand
GCCCTACGAACCACAAAGTGGACAGCTGAGCACAGCACCACTGCTGTACGAGGGTCGTGACCTGACGACGCACGCGATGTGCGTGGGGATGACCGGCAGTGGCAAAACGGGTCTTGCGATTGGTCTGATCGAAGAAGCGGTGATCGACCGCGTGCCGGTGATTGTCATCGACCCCAAAGGGGACCTGACGAACCTCTTGTTGGCGTTTCCCGGTTTGCAGCCGGCCGATTTTTTGCCCTGGATCAACGCGGACGATGCCCAGCGAGCCAACATGACTCCCGCCGATTACGCGGCACAGGTGGCTGCGACCTGGCAGCGTGGCCTGGCGGAATGGGGTCAATCAGGTGCCCGGATCCAGACCTATCGCGACGCCGCCGAATGCCTGATCTATACGCCAGGCAGCGATGCCGGCCTGCCGGTGAGCATCCTCCACAGCCTACAAGCCCCAACACAGCCGTGGGATACCAACGCCGAAGAGCTGCGGCAGCAAATCGGTTCGACCGTTTCGGCGATCCTGGGTCTGATTGGCATCGACAGCGACCCGGTACGCAGCCGCGAACATATTCTGCTGGCGACTATCTTCGAACATTACTGGCGGCAGGGCCAGGCGATCGATCTGGCCAGCCTGATCCATGCCATCCAACAACCGCCCGTGCGTACCCTGGGCGTGACGGACGTCGATACTTTTTTCCCGCCCAAAGACCGCTTCAAACTGGCCATGGATCTGAACGGCCTGGTCGCAGCCCCCGCATTTCAGACCTGGTTGAACGGCCAGGGGCTGGACGTGGATGACCTGTTGTACGGGTCACAGGGTCAGCCACGCGTTTCGATCTTCTACATCGCCCATCTGAGCGACAACGAGCGTATGTTCTTCGTCTCGCTGTTGCTCGAACAGGTGCTGGCCTGGATGCGCAGCCAACCCGGTACCACCAGCCTGCGCGCGCTGTTGGTGATGGACGAGGTGTATGGCTATTTGCCGCCGATCGGATCGCCCCCCAGCAAGGGTCCCCTGCTGCGTCTGCTCAAACAGGCGCGTGCCTTTGGCCTGGGCGTCGTGCTGGCCACCCAGAACCCGGCCGACCTTGACTACAAAGGGCTCACCAACATGGGCACCTGGTTCATTGGCCGGCTGCAGGCCCAACGTGACAAAGAACGTCTGCTGGATGGTTTGGAGAGTGTCACCGCAGCCGAGGGCGGTGCTTTCAACCGGGCAACGATCGATCGTGCCATTTCCGGGCTGGCGCCGCGTGAATTCCTGCTGCACAACGTTCACGACGACGAACTGCAGCGTTTCAAGACACGCTGGACGCTGTGCTATTTGTGTGGACCTCTGACACGGCCGCAAATCCGCAATCTGATGCTTGCGAAACGAGCGCAGTTTGGACCCGCAGCCCACGCACCCGCAATGCCAGCCAACGCCGGCCTCACGACCCAACGTGACCTGTCAACGGTGCCGCCGCTTCTGCCGACTGGCGTGAACCAGGTGTATCTGCCGCTTGAGTTGGGGCCAGAGGCGGCGCGCCGGCGCGTCCAGCGCCAAACGGGTCTGCTCGTGCCCGCCGGCAACGGCGATCTGGTGTACCGGCCGGCCGTGCTGGGGCAGGCACAGGTGCGTTTCGTCGCTCGGAAGCTGGCCGTCGATGACGTGCAAGAGCTGACCTACGTGCTGCCTGTGTCTGCAGAACCGCTGCGCTGGCGTGACGCGCGCGCCGTGGCTCCGACACAGGGCGTGGATCCG
>JAYRNS010000042.1:0-5983 GCA_041912075.1 Anaerolineae bacterium | reverse complement strand
GGTTTTGGGGGGGTTGGTTTTTTTTTGGGGTGTGTGTGTTTTTGTTGTTGTGTGTGGGGGGGTGGTGTGTTGGGGTTTTTGTTTTGGGGGTTTGGGTGTGTGTGTTTTGGGGTTTGGGGTTTGGGGATTCTATATGGAGAGATATTCCCGCGGTCATCCTCAATATCTAAGCCCTAGCCCCCAACCCCTAGCCCCCAACCCCTAACCCCCAACACCTAACCCTCATTCGCCTACGCCGCAAAAAACCGGATCAACGCCTCGATCCCGCGGTACCACGTGGGCAGATGCATCCGTTCGTTGGGTGAGTGGATGCGGTCGCCCGGTTGGGCGAAGCCGGTGAGCAGCGAATCGACCCCGACGTACTGGCGCAGCTGGGCCACCACCGGCACCGAGCCACCGCCGCGCACGAAGATCGGCTCCACGCCCCACACCTCGGCCAGCGCCCGGTACAGCGCCTGCACTTCGGGCATGTTGCGGTCAGTGATCACCGGGTCGCCCGAAGACAGGTCCTCGATTTCCCAACGCACCGTGGGCGGGGCGTGGCTTTCCAGGTAACGGATGAACTGCTGCTGTACGTCGGCCGGGCGCTGATCGGCCACCAGGCGCATGGAGATTTTGGCCATCGCCCAGGCCGGCAGCACCGTCTTCGACCCCTTACCGGTGAATCCTGACAACAACCCATTGACTTCCAACGTCGGTCGCGCACCGATGCGCTCGACCGCGCTGTAGCCGGCTTCGCCCCACAACTGGCTGACGCCCGCCTGCTGCTGGAAGAAGGCATCAGTGTAGGGCAGCCGCGCCAGGTCTTCGCGTTCCGCTGCATCGAGCGGACGCACGGGATCGTAGAAACCGGGCAGGGTCACATGCCCTTCGGCGTCGTGCATGCCCGCGATCAGGTCGCACAGCACCTGCGCCGGGTTGTGAATGACGCCGCCATAACTGCCGGAGTGCAGGTCCCGGCTGGGTCCATAGACCCGCAGCTCGAAGTAACACAGCCCGCGCAAGGCATAGCCGATCGTGGGAATGCCATCGACCAGACCGCCGGCATCGGGGTTGAGCGAGTAGTCACTGGCCAGCAGTTCCCGGTGTTCGGCCAGGAAACTCTCCATGCTGGGTGAGCCGATCTCCTCTTCCCCCTCGATCATGAACTTGACGTTGAGCGGCATACCGCCGCTGCGCTGCAGTGACTCGATGGCATTGAACGTGGCGGTCACCTGGCCCTTCATATCGGACGCGCCGCGCGCATGGATGTAGTCATCGCGCTCGACCGGTGTGAACGGCTCACTCTCCCACAGCTCCAGCGGATCGACCGGCTGCACGTCGTAGTGCCCGTAGACCAGAACAGTGGGTGCACCGCGGCCCGCGTGCAGGATGTCACCGTAGACCACGGGGTGTTTGCGCGTCGGGATGATCTGCACATGGTCTGCACCCAGCCCGGTGAGCTGCTGTGCGACCCAGTTGGCGGCCCGCTGCACATCGGCCACGTGGACGGGGTCGGTCGAAACCGACGGGATGGCCAGGAACGTTTTATATTCTTCGAGGAACCTAGCCTGGTTGGCACGCACATACGCCAGCGCGCGGGTACGTAAATCGGACATGACATCACCTCTTCTGACGGACTCAGCCCTTCAGGCTGTTCACCACGGCGCTGTCGCACAGCTTGGGTTCGCGTGCGGCCCGCACTTCATCCAGGCGACCCACCGGCGCCCGATGCGGTGCTCCCTTCAGCAGCTCGGGTGCTTCGATCGCTTCTTGTTTGATTTCGATCAACGTATTGACGAAGGCGTCCAGCATCTCCTTACTTTCGGTCTCCGTCGGCTCGATCATCAGCGCCTCACGGACGATCAGCGGGAAGTAGACAGTGGGCGGGTGGATGCCGTAATCCATCAACCGTTTGGCAATGTCCATGGTATGCACGTCCGGTGCCTCCTCGATGATACCCTGAGCCACGAACTCGTGCATACAAGTGCGGTCACCATGAGGGATGGGGAACACATCTTTCAGGTTGGCCTGCACGTAGTTGGCATTCAGCACGGCGTTTTCGCTGACCGCGCGCAGTCCGTCGGCGCCCAACATACGAATGTAGGTGTAGGCGCGCACCAGCATGCCGAAATTGCCGGCAAAACTCTTCAGCCGCCCGATCGTCTTGTGCGGCATGTACCATATCAGGTCGATATCATCCTCGTCCTGACCGGCGCGCACGGCGACGACTGGCCCTGGCAGATAAGGGGCCAGCGCTTCGCTGCAGCCGACGGGGCCTGCACCCGGACCACCGCCGCCGTGCGGGGTGGTGAAGGTCTTGTGCAGGTTGAAGTGCATCACGTCGAAACCCAGTTCGCCCGGTTTGGCAATGCCCAGGATGGCGTTGAGATTGGCCCCATCGCCGTAGACCAGACCGCCGGCATCGTGCACCATGCGGATGATGTCCAGGACGTGCGCCTCGAACAGCCCCAGGGTGTTGGGGTTGGTCAGCATCAGCCCGACCACTTCGTGCCCATGCGTGTCGAGCTGCGTCTTGAGCGCAGCCAGATCGACGTTTCCCTGCGCATCGCTGGGAATCTCGACTGCCTGCAGGCCGGCCATGGTCGTCGACGCCGGATTGGTGCCGTGGGCGGAGTCGGGCACCAGGATTTTGGTGCGCTGCGTCTCACCGCGGTCGTGCAGGTAGTTGCGCATCATCAACACACCGGCCAGCTCACCCTGCGCGCCGGCGGCCGGCTGCAGGCTGACGGCGGCAAACCCGCTGATCTCCGCCAGGTAGACCTGCAGCTCGAAGATGAGCTGCATGGCACCCTGCACCGTGGCGGCTGGCTGCATCGGGTGCAGGTTGACAAAACCGGGCAGCCGCGCGGCACGCTCGTGCACCTTGGGGTTGTATTTCATGGTGCAGGAGCCCAACGGGTAGAAACCGGTGTCGATACAGTGATTCTTCTGTGATAGACGCACGAAGTGACGCATGACGTCGATCTCGGCGACTTCGGGCAGCGGTAGATCGTCCAGGTCACGGATGAAACCGTCCGGCAGCGGCGCCGCCGGCACGTCCAGTGCCGGCAGATTGACGCCGATGCGCCCGGCCGAACTGAGGTCGAAAATGCTCGGCTCAGGCCGTGGTTCACAGGCTGGGATAATCATGGCACCACCTCCAACTCGATCTCAATCGTTTCCATGATGTCGGGGATTGGCTCCGCTTCGTCTTCGCGCGGTGTCTGCGCTGAAAGTTCCGCCAGGGCCTCGACCAATGCATCGCTATCGCGTCGCGAGACGGTCTCGGTGACGCAAAACAGCATGGCATTGCCGAGTTCGGGGTAATCACAGGTGAGATCGTATCCACCGATAATCCCGTATTCCTCGAGGAGCAGGTGATTGACTTCACCCACTGGGCGCGGGCAGCGCACGACGAACTCTTTGAAGAACGGACCCAGGTCCACGACCTCGAACCCCGTCTTTTGCGCAATGGTCTGTGCAGTGTAGTGTGCCTTGTGGTAACACAGCTCGGCCACCTGGCGCATGCCGTTTTTGCCCATGGCCGCCATGTAAACAGCCGCCGACAGGGCCACCAGTGCCACGTTCGTACAAATGTTTGAGGTGGCGCGTTCGCGCTTGATGTGCTGCTCGCGCGTGCTGAGGGTCAGGACATAACCACGGTTGCCGTTGGCGTCGACCGTCTCACCGGTGATGCGGCCAGCGCTGCGGCGCACGTGTTCCATCTTGCAGGCAAAAAAGCCGAGGTAGGGCCCGCCGAAGTTGAGCGGGCTGCCCAACGACTGCCCTTCACCGCACACAATGTCGGCACCGTAACGCGCCGGTGGCTGAAACAGCGCCAGGCTGATGGGGTCCGCCACCACGACGAACAGTGCACCCGCCTGGTGCGCCGCATCGGCCAGCTGCTGCAGGCGTGCTGGACTGTACATCCGGCCGAGGAAGTCTGGGTTCTGTACAATGACCGCCGCCGTGTCCTGATCGATGAGCCCTTCGAGCCGGTCCAGGTCGTTGCCGGCGGTGTCCCCGGTGATATTGAGCGCCATGCCCTGCGTGTAGGTGCGCGCCACCATGCGGTACTGCGGATTGACATACGGTGAGAAGAGGATCGTCTTACGCTTCAACCGGCCAACGTTGGCGGCCATGATCACCGCTTCGGCGACGGCTGTGGCGCCGTCGTAATGGCTGGCGTTGGAGACCTCCATCCCGGTCAGGGCGCAGATCATGCTCTGATACTCGAAGATGGCCTGCAGCGTGCCCTGGCTGATTTCGGGCTGGTAGGGTGTGTAGGCGGTGTAGAACTCGCTGCGGCTGATGACGGCGTCCACGATCGAGGGGACAAAGTGGTTATAGGCACCGGCACCCAGGAAACAGGCGTAGGTGTTGGTATCGGCATCCTCAGCGCTTAGCGCCTGCAGCTCCTGCAGAATTTCGTATTCTGAAACCGGTTCGGGGAGCCGCAGCTCCGGGAATCGATGACTGGCCGGAACATCGTGAAAGAGATCGGCGACCGACGACACGCCGATGGTTTGGAGCATGGCCTCGCGGTCGCCATCTGTATTGGGAATGTAACCCATCATCTGATGCCTCCTTTGAAGAATTGCCAAGTCTCGCAAGACTTGGCAACTCTGGACCTGGGTTAATGCTCACGTGTGGCGCAGTACGCTTCGTAGGTGGCTGCATCCATGAGGCTGGCCATTTGAGCTGTGTCGGCCGGCTTGAGCTTGAGCAGCCACGCGCCACCAAAGGGATCCTCATTGACCATCTCGGGCCGGTCTTCGAGGTCGGTATTGACGGCGACGACGGTACCGCCGATCGGCGCATAGATCTCGGCGGCGGCCTTGACCGATTCCACGCTGGCAATCTGTTCGCCCTGTTCAAAAACAGCACCCACATCGGGCAGCTCGACGTACACCACGTCCGACAGGGCGTCCTGCGCATAATCACTGATACCCACGACCGCGGCGTCACCTTCGAGGCGTACCCATTCGTCCGTACGGGCGTAACGCGCCTGCATATCATGTTTGAAAGCCATACGAGCATTCTCCTTTTCAGAAACAGCCTGTTTGTTAGAATCCAAGGAACGGGTGGCGACCGGTCAGCCGCTCTTGCGGCGATAGGCAGCCAGGTAAAACGGTGTCTTCACGACGCGCGCCTTTTTCGGCGCGTCACGGATCACGATGTCGATGGTGCTGTCCAGCGCAGCGTGGGTCGCCGGGACATAGGCCAGACCCACGAAGCGGTCGGTTGTCGGGGATTTCATACCGGTCGTGACCACGCCCACCACCTGGCCGTCAACCGCCACCGGGTATTCGGCCCGCGGCACGCCGCGGTCGACCATTTCGAAGCCCACCAGTCGCTGCGCTGGCCCCTCCATCTTGATTTTGAGCAGGGCATCACGCCCCACGAAGTCGCCCTTGGTGAAGCTCACGGCCCACGCCAGTCTGGCGCTGATCGGGTCGATGGCGGCGTGAATTTCGTGGCCGTAGAGGGGCAAACATGGCTCGAAGCGCAGGGAATCGCGCGCGGCCAGCCCACACGGCAGAATACCGGCCGGTTGCCCGGTCTCCAGCAAGGTGTTCCACACCGTCACCGCCTGGTCGGCGGAAAAGAACAGCTCGTAGCCGTACTCGCCGGTATAACCAGTGGCCCCGATCAACACGTCGATGCCGTTCAGGTGCCCCTGCCGGCAGGTGTGGAACGGTACCTGGCTGAGGTCGACGTCGACCAGCTGCTGGAGCACTGGCTGAGCCTGGGGTCCCTGGATGGCCAGCATATAGGTCTCGTCTGAAATATCGGTCACTGTGACGCGCCGGCCGTCGATGTGGCTCTGCAGCCAGGTGACGTCCTTCTGGCGGTTGGACGCATTGACGATCACCCACCAGGTCGTCTCAGCCAGGCGGTAGACGAAGATGTCGTCCACCACCGTGCCGTCGGCGTAACACATCAGACTGTAGCGCGCACCGGCCAGACCAAGGGTGGACAGGTCATTGACCTGGATACT
>JAYRNS010000041.1:0-6039 GCA_041912075.1 Anaerolineae bacterium | reverse complement strand
GCTGGATTCCTGACCGGCAAGTACCGCCGTGATAGAATGCCTGACAGCCAGCGCGCCGGTGGTGTGCGTCGCTACCTGAACGACCAGGGGTTTGCCCTATTGGATAAGCTGGATGCCGTAGCCGCGCGCCACGGCGCCACCAATGCGCAGGTGGCCCTGGCCTGGCTCGTGCAGCAGCCGGTGATCACCTCACCGATTTTTGGCGCTAATTCACTGTCGCAGCTGGAGGAAATTCTCAAGGCCACCACGATCACGTTGAGTGCCGAAGATATCGACGAACTCAACCAGGCCAGCAGCTGGCAGGAACCAATGTCGCCGTACCTCCACAGGTTCTCCGCGCTCTCTGCACCTGTCGGGATTGTTAATCTGTTGACCTGTGATCACGATCGTCATTGACTATCACCCGACGCGCGGGGGAGCGGTCGCTCCCCGGCGCTCGACAAACCCACACCCATAACAGCAAGCGACTGACGCTGTTATTGCGATACCCTGGCGGTTGGTACGGCCGTCCTGGTGGTCACCAGGTAGCCCATTTCGGTGCTGTCGACGACCAGTTCGAAACCAGCCACAACCCCGCTGCCCGTGGTCTGGTCCGGCAGGTACAGCAGTCTTGCCTGCTCGAACGTGATCCCATCTGTGCTGTTTGCGGCCAGGCCGGTTACCTGCGCCTGCACGCCGGCCGCTTCGGCAGCCAAGACAACGGAATCCACCGTGGCCCCACTCTGCGACGCATTGATGCCGTTGATGCCCAGGGTCCACCCCGATCGACCAAAAGCTGCGCTGCCGTCACGCAGCGCCAGGGATGACTGCTGCGTGGCAGGATCGTACGTAAACACCAGCTGACCGCTGGCTTGTGCGTTTTCCGCCAGCTGGATTTGGAAGCGTGTGGTTGCACCGATCGCTGTTACGTCCGTATTGCTGGGGCCGGGAACGATGACCAGGTTGTTTGTCAGCGTCATCGCATTGCCGAGCGTGAATTCCTGTCCCACCCAGGTGAGTGCCTTCCAGTCCGATTTGCCATCGGCCAGCGTGTACCCTTCGAGCCTGAGACCCATGCCTGCCTCAGGGAATGCCACCTGCGCGGTGTCGATGCTCAGCATGCTGCCGTCTGCGTTCAATCCGGCGACCGCGATGTTGGCCGGCCCCACAACGATCTGGGCACTGCCATCCGACATGCGCAAGGCCGGTTGGCCGGTCAAGCCGTCGTAGCTCAACCCAACCTTGGCGCCAAACTGGACGTTTTCATTGGGATGAACGTCGACGCGGGCAGAGAAGTCGGTGCTGTAGTTCGCCGCCTGACCCTGGACGATCGCCTGCATGCCGGTGACAGTGACAGCTTCATTTTGGATAGGTGCTTGTTGAGTCAGGACGATGTTGTCCCAGGCAAACGAATTGGTGCGTATATCATAGGAAATTCCGTTGACGCTGGCGGTGGCATTGATTGCCGGCAGATCGACCTGGGTATTCTCGACCCGGAACCTGCCGTCCTGCGAGCTAAATCCCTGGCCCAGCCGCAGCGAGAACGCGCCTGGGACGGTGATAATCGGCTGTCCAGGTGGCTGGGTAGCTTGCGCTGGATCCCGATATCCAAAGGGGCGGATGTCATTGGCTGATGCGGCTGCGGGATGAGGCAAGCCAAATACCAGGAACCCCGCAAAGAGCAACGCAAGGCAGAGCATCGTCCATCGACCAACGTTCATAAGAGACTTTCCTTTCCTGTCGACCAGCCATGGTCGTCCCATGACCCTCGTGGCAGCCAGGCAGCAGCAGGCGGTGTCCAGTGATATCTGACTGTCGGACAAATGATACGTGCATACTCATTCTACCAAAGCAGCAACTGTCTGTAAAGCTCAACCCGCATTGCAGGAGAATCGACGACCGTGGGGCCAAATTTCACTTTTGCCCGCGGTCTTGGTTATAATGGTCGCACCATTCTCACGCAGGAGAACGCTCATGCCCAACCACGACGCGCGATCGCAGCTGGTTGATCTGATCGCATCCGCCGCCCCGGCCCACCACCAGGCCTACTTGGATACCGACGGCGATGACCCGGAGTGGCCGTTATGGTATGCGACGTACTTGCAGGCGCCACTCAACCACCTGCTGGGCACGGCCTACACGCGCAGTGAGCTGGTCTACCACCTGGTGCGGCTGGAAGGCGAACGTGTGCAGTATGCAGCAGACCGCGACTGGGCTGAATACTACGCCGATGACTTCTACCGGCGCTATCTGGCCGCCGATCATACCGCGGCTTCCGCCTAAACCACGTCCACGGTGCAAACTGGGCCTGTTGCGCGCACCAGCGGGCAGTTTTCACTTTGGAAACAAACTGTTGACCGATGACTGAACCATTGGTTTCCCTGGAGCATATCATGACCCTACCCGGAATCGATACCGCTGCGCTGCCAACCCTGGCAGGGCTGCACCGCGGCGCACTGCTGCTCAAGGCGGTGCAGTACCTGACACAGGCACCGCGGCCGGCTTACCTCCACGTGGCGCTGCACATCCAGCCTGACGGACCTATTTCGGGTATCTTACCGGCGGGGGGTCACGTCCAACTTGACCTGGCCACCGCCTGCCTTGTATACCGTACAGGGGGTGGTGCGCGCACCTCCATTTCACTGGCTGGCCGTTCACAGGCTGCCGTGTTCGACGAGCTGTTTGGCCGGCTGGCGGAACGCGAGTTGGCCGGCCTCCTGCCGGCCGAAGGCGATATGACAACACGGGTGATGGCCGCGCTGGCCGCCGCTGGTTACACAGGGCCCCCACGTACCCAGCTGTTGAGCGAGACGATCATCAACATCGATCCGCAGGTAGCGCAGGACTACCACCAGACCCTGGATGCTGTGTTCAGCGGGCTGGCACGTTTCCGCGCCCATCTGCTGGGCGCGCTGACACCCATCGTGCTCTGGCCGCACCACTTCGACCTTTCAACCCTCTGGTTTCCAGGTGGCGAGATCGACGACCACGCACCACACCTAAACTTTGGTTTCGCCCCATTCAGCGACGGCATCTACGAACCTTACCTCTATGCCTATGCGTATCCCTACCCGGCCCATTACAATCCACCCGCACTGCCCGCCGGCACCCGCTGGCACACCGCCGGCTGGACCGGCGCCGTCCTGCCCTACGCCGTCATCGCCGGCCAGGACAATCCCATCACCTTCATCGAAACCAGCTGCCAGATCATCTGCGCCGGCCTGCGGCCCCTTCTGCCTGCTTCGACGGGAGCATAACCATGCCTCCAACGACTAACCCCCAACCCCCAACCCCCAACCCCCATCCCCCATCCCCCAATCCCCTCCGTCTCTGGGGCGGCCGCTTCACCGGCACCACCGATTCCCAGATGGAACGCCTCAACGCCTCGCTGCCCTTCGACCGGCGGTTGTGGGCCGAGGACATTGCCGGCAGCCAGGCCTATGCGCGGGCCCTGGCGCGAGCGGGGCTCGTCACCCCCGAAGAGGCAGAGGCGTTGGTGACTGGACTCGAGCAAGTGGCAGCCGAGTGGGCCAGCAGTTCGTTTGCCGAGTTACCCGGCGACGAAGACATCCACACCGCGGTGGAGCGGCGGTTGGGTGAGCTGGTTGGACCGGTGGCCGGCAAGCTGCACACCGGACGCAGCCGCAACGACCAGGTGGCGACCGACGTGCGGCTCTGGCTGCGGCGGCAGATCGACCCGCTGGCGGCAGCGCTGTGGCAGGTGCAGTCAGCTGCCGCCGACCTGGCCGCAGCGCACCTCGACGTGCTGATGCCCGGCCAAACCCACGTGCAGCCGGCGCAGCCCGTCCGTTTCAGCCACTGGATGTTGAGCTACTTCTGGATGTGGCAGCGCGATCGCGAACGCCTGGGCGAGGTCCGGCGGCGTGTCGACGTATGCCCGCTCGGTTCAGGTGCACTCGCCGGGACGCCGTACGCCATCGACCGTGCGGCGCTGGCCGCGGACCTTGGTTTTGCCGGCATCACCGCCAACTCGCTCGACGCGGTCAGCGACCGTGATTTCATCGTCGAGTTTCTGAGCTGGGCCGCCTTGCTTGGCATTCACCTCAGCCGGTTGGCCGAAGACCTGGTGCTCTGGTCCAACCCGCAGTTTGGTTTCGTGCGCCTGGCCGACGCCTACAGCACCGGTTCGAGCCTGATGCCGCAGAAACGTAACCCCGACGCCATGGAGCTGGTGCGGGGCAAGGGCGGACGTCTGCTGGGCAACCTGGTGAGCCTGCTGGCGACCTTAAAAGGACTACCGTCCACCTACAACAAAGACCTGCAAGAGGACAAGGAACCGCTCTTCGATACGGTTGATACCCTGGCGTTGACTTTGCCCGTGACGGCCGGCGTCCTGAGCACACTGACCGTCGATGCCGCTCGCATGCGTGCGGCCCTGGGCAGCGAGATGCTGGCCACCGATCTGGCCGACTACCTGGTGCGTGCCGGCGTCCCTTTCCGCCAGGCCCATCACCTGGTGGGACAGGCGGTCGTACGCGCCGAAGCTTTGGGCGTGCCGCTGAACCAGCTCCCGTTCACCGAGCTGCAAACGATCTCGTCTGCCTTCGATGAGAAGGTCGTGGAGGTGTGGGACATGGAGCGTGCCGTCGACCGCCGCCTGGCCGCTGGCGGAACCTCGCGCATGGCGGTCACTGCACAGCTCAGCGCGGCGCAGCAGACACTGGCTGTGGGGCTGGGAGTGCCATGAGCCAGGAACCAACCCTGCGCATCCTCGGACCGGCGGACTACGACGCCGTGATGGCGCTGTGGACCGCCGCGGGCCTGCCTGTCCGTCCAGAAGGACGTGACAGCCAGGCGGCCATGGCGCGCCAGCTGGCCAGCGAGCAGGTTCGTCTGTTCGGGCTGTATGATGGCAAACAGTTGGTCGGTGCCGTCCTGGCCACGCACGATACCCGTCGCGGCACCATCAACCGCCTGGCCGTCGCACCAGCCCACCGGCGCCAGGGCCTGGCGCAGCGCTTGCTTGCGGCGTGCGAGGCGTGGTTTCACGAGCAGGGTATCGAGGTCTGGATGGCGCTCATCGAAGCGGAAAATGACCCGTCACTGGCGCTGTTCCAACGTGAGGGATACCGGCTGCATGAGAATATCGTGTACGCCAGCAAGCGGACGAGGTCTGAGGCGTGAGGCCGCCGGCCGTCAACGAATGCGAGCACGAATAAACGAATCACGTTTCACATCCTCACATCCTCACGCCTCACGTTTCACGCCTCACGCCCCCACCTTTCACTCGTTTTGACAACACCTTCCATCTGTGCTATAGTCCTGCCTGCTGGTCGAATGACCACAAAATGACCGAAGGTGATATACCGTGTTTTGTTGCACTCCCTCCCCTAGGAGCCCGTGGAGGTTACTGCCGGACTAGCGTCTGGATAGTTTGCTTTGGGCCAACCCAGGGTGGGGTCTAACGGAAGTACATGGCGACAAAAGCTCTCCAGGCGGAGGGCTTTTTTGTTGGACTTTTTTGGTACCGTGATAGGAAACAGTCGATGATTCGAGCAGGCATTGCCGGCGCGACCGGTTACACAGGGTATGAGCTGGTCAAAATTCTGCGGCGCCACCCGCACGTCGAGCTGGCCTGGCTGACGTCGGAGTCGAGTGCCGGCGGCCGGTTGAGCAGCGTCTTTCCCTGCCCCTGGGATGACGAGCTGCTGCCGTTGGAGCAGGCGCTGCGCACGCGGCTCACCGAGGTCGATGTCGTGTTTCTGTGTCTGCCGCATGCCGCCTCGATGACCGCTGTGGCCCAGGTCTTGGATGGCGGCGTACGTGCGATCGATCTCAGCGCCGATTTCCGGCTGCGTGACGCCGGCAACTATACGCGCTGGTACAAGGTTCCGCACACGCATCCGCATCTCCTGGCCGATGCGGTCTACGGGCTGCCGGAGCTGCATCGCGGCGCCATCCCCGGTGCACGCCTGATCGCCAACCCCGGCTGCTACCCCACCAGCGTGATTCTGGGGCTGGCCCCATTGGCCCGTGCCGGCCTGCTGCAGGGTCGTGTCATCGCCGACAGCAAGTCGGGCGTCAGCGGCGCCGGGCGCG
>JAYRNS010000040.1:0-1906 GCA_041912075.1 Anaerolineae bacterium | reverse complement strand
GGGCCAGAACCATGGCAATATTGGAAATCGCCCACGACAATGTTCGGCGGTCGTCGATCTGTTGCGCCAGCTTACCGGCCCGCACGAACCACTGAACGGCCTCCCCGGCCGCGGACTGCGCCAGGCGCACGTTACCCAAGGTGATCGCCGCACGTGTAATGACCGGCTTGTAGGCCAGCGTCTCCGCCATGGTGATGGCTTGCAGGCAAGAGGCTGTGGACTGCGCCCAGTCTCCCTGGCTGAACTGAACCATCCCCAGGGCTTCAAGCGCTTCGCACATCCCGTGCGTGTCGCCGATCTCGGCGGCGATCTGGTGTTGCTGCTCCAAGATCGCCTGGGCGCGCGGGTGATCGCCGCGGAACCAGTAGATCTGACCAGCAGTCCCCAGTGTGCTGACCACACCCCGCCACTCGCCGATCGATTTAAAGCCCTGCTCGGCCCTGGCCAGCCGCTCCAGCGCCTCGTCGTAGTATCCCTGCAGGTGCATCACGCCGGCCAGCGCCTGCTGGGCCTGTGCCTGCAGACGGACGTCGCCCAGGCGTTCGGCCGCATCCAGGGCCTGTTGGTCGACCACCTGCGCCTTGACCCAATACCCCGTCGCCTGCCAGACTTCACCCAGCGCCAGCATGACGCTGATTCGCTCTGGCACCGACAAACTTGTGTTGAGATCGCTTTCCAGCAGGTGACGATAGAGACGCACGGCTTCGGCATTGGCGTAGATGCGTTGCGCGGCGGCCGCGGCGCGGCGATAGAACGTTATGGCCAGCTGCGACTCGCCGGCCCGCGCGTAGTGGGCCGCGATTTGCCCGCTGGTCGCATCGATGTCGCCGTGGTGAATCTCCTCCAGCGCCTGAGCGACGTGCAGATGTAGGGTGCCGCGGCGAATAGGTCCGATGCTGTCATAGGCGACAGATCGAATTCCCTCGTGGCTGAAGTCATAGCTGGCACCGCTCTGGACCCGCACCAGCTGCCGCTGCCAGAGTTCGTCGAGGTCCTGTAGCACAGTTGCCCTGTCCTGGCCGCTGGAACGGACCAGCACGTCGAGGCTGAACTCACGTCCGATCACGGCGGCAGTCTGCGCCAGTGCCTGTGCGCCGGGCGAGAGCAGTGCCAGCCGCGACTGGATCACCGCCCGCACTTTGGGTGACAGCGCGGGTGCAGCCACCATCGCGGCAAGTCCGTCTTCCAGAGTTTCCCTGGCCTCCTTGCCGATCTGCCTGTTTGTCTCCTTGCCGCCTGCCCGCGCCCGCACCATCTCCACGACGAACAGCGGGTTCCCTTCGGTGTCGTGATAGATCTCGGCGGCTTCATGAGGCTCTATCGCCCTGCCGGCCACACTGGCCGCCAGCCGTGTGGTGTCGTTGGCGTCGAGCGGTGACAGGACGATCTCGCGCAACAGCCCAGCGCGTGCCAGCGCGAGACCGGCCAAGGTTAACGGATGATCACGGCTCATATCGTGTCCACGTACTGTACTCACGACCAGCACTGGTGCGCTGGGATCGAAGCGCAGCAGATAGACCAGCCAGTCCAGCGTCTCGCGGTCGGCCCAGTGCAGGTCGTCGACAAACAACAGCAGAGGATTCGTGTCATCTCGTACCGTCCCAATGACCGCGTGAGCCAGCGCCTCGAAGAGGCGTGTGCGCTGCCAGGGCTCAGTCAGCGGGCCAGGGGGTGCCAGGTGCGGTCGTTTATTCAAGAGCGATGGCTGCAGGCGCGCAACCTCGACCAGCCACGCGTCCTCCAACGCAACCAGGTGAGGCTGGAGGGCTGCACTGCGCAGCCACTCGGCAACGGGCGCATAGGCCAGGACGCCGCCGCTGACGTCCGGGTAACAGTGCGCGGCGGCCGTGGCCAATCCGTGCCGCGCGACCCAGGCAACCAGTTCTTCGGCCAGGCGCGTCTTGCC
>JAYRNS010000039.1:0-3712 GCA_041912075.1 Anaerolineae bacterium | reverse complement strand
GGGGGTCCACACCAACCCCCCCCGCGCCCGTCCAAACCCCCCCCCCCGGGCCACCCGGGGCCGCCCCCCGGGGGGGGGGCCCCCCCCCCGCGGTGGTGATTTCGTTTTACGGCAGCGCATCGCGCACGGTTCGCAGCCGCTCGCGCAGGGCGGCTGCACCCGGAATCGGTGGTTCGTGCGCAGCCATGACCTCGGCCTCGCGTAGGGCATAAAACAGGTCGGACCTGCTCTGCGCGAGGCGAATCCCTTCTGTCAGGTGATGCTCGGCTTCCTCGGAACGTCCCAGGTAAGTCAGGGTCACGGCCAGATAAAAATGGGTCTGAAAGTCCGCCGGGTTGGCAGCCAGGGCCTGGCGCAGCCCCGCTTCGGCGTGAGCAAATTCACCCTGCATGGCAAAGGCCAGACCACGTTGGCGCAGCGCGTGGTAATCGGGTGATGGCATGGCATCCACCAGGGCCACGACCCGGTCACACGTGACGCGCAGCTCTTGCGTGCGCCCGAGCTGACGCTGGATGTCGGCCGTGAAGAGCAGCGCATTGCTGGCCTGGCTGGGGTCCAGTTCGGCCACCCGTTGATAGCCTGCGATGGCCTTGTCCCACTGTGCTGTCGACTCGTAGAATTGGGCCAGCAGCAGGTGCGCACTGGCATCCTGAGGGGTCAGTGCCAGGGCCTGCTGGTACTCCGCCTCGGCGCTGACGGCGTCGCCCTGGCGTTCGGCCAGGGTGCCCAGGGCCTGGTGAGCCAGCGCGGCCATTTCCGGTCCCCGCCGCAGCATTTGGGTATAGGTGGCGCGCGCATCGGCCAGCTGACCCTGACTTTCATAGAGGCGCGCCAGGCTGAAATAACCATCGGTGCCGTCCGGCGCCAGTTCGATACTCCGTTGAAACGATTGGATCGCCGCCTGTGGATTGCCCTCATTGACATGGAGCTGGCCCAGACGCAGGGCGACGCTGGGCTGCAGGTCAGGCACGAGCTGGGCCACCCGTTCGTACTCGGCGCCGGCCTTGCTCCACTGCCGCTGCACTTCGTATACCCAGCCCAGTTGGATATGGGCATCTGGGGCGTCAGCGTCCAGGGCGATCGCCGTGTTGAGTTCACGGCTGGCAGCATCGTAGAAACCGGCATCAACGTAGATAGAGGCGAGCAAAACGTGCGCCTGGTAGGTTTCATCCGGTTCGAGAAACAGGGCCGCCAGTTCTTGAGCCATTTCGGCGATGCCACTGAGATCGCCACGCTTCGCCAGGATGTGACCGCGCGCGGCGTACGCGTCGCGATACTTGGGGGCAACTTCGGTCGCGCGGGTGTAGAACGCCAGCGCCTCATCCAGCTGGCCATTACGTTCACACCATTGGCCCAGGCTGTAATAGGCATTGGCATTGTCCGGGTTCTGCGCCAGCGCACGCCGCCAGGCCTGTTGTGCGCGATCCGGATGTTCTTCTTGCAGCCATAAGTCACCAATGCGCCAGTGTAAGTTGGATACGTCCGCTGGCTCTGCTTGCCCGACGGTTGCCTGCTGCAGCAACCCAATGGCATCGTTGCGCTGCCCCTGCGCGCTCAAACGCTCGGCCAGTGCCACTGCGAGATCGATCTGGTTCGGCACTGCGCTGCAGCCCTGCCGGAGGACAGCCGTGGCGTCTGCCGGACGATCGTTCGTTTCGTAGAACCTGGCCAACTCCAGATACGTATCGCCGTTGTCTGGGTCAGCCGCCCGTGCACGCTGCCACGCATTTTCTGTCGCGACCAGATCGCCACGCTGTGCCAGCAAGTTGGCCGTGGCCATCCACGCTTCTGCCAACAGACCGGGTTGACCCATCATGGATTTTGCCACAGCGAGGGCATCCGCCAGGCGTTCCTGTTCGATCCAGAGACGCATGAGGTCCCAGTAGGCGTCTGGCCGCTGCGGGTAGACCGCAATGGCCTGACGGTAAGCGGTGACCGCCCGTTTGGTATCGCCGCCGGTGCGATACACGCCGGCAATCAGCAGAAGACGGTCGTATTCATACGCCGGGCTGAGGTTCAACTCGCGCACGTGGCGCACCACCCAGGCGAGCTTGTGTGAGTTGGCCTGCTGGCCGGCGACGCGGGCGAGCGCGACGTACAAATCGGCGTTGTTGGGGTTGAGTGTACGCGCCCGGTCGTAGCTGGCGGCCGCCTGCGCCAGGTCACCCGTTCGCTCGTACAGATCGCCCAAAGCTTCATGCAACCCGGCATTCTCGGGGTCCACCGTACAGGCCGTACGAAACGCGGTTTCGGCCGCGGCGTATTGTGCCATCTGCGCCAGCAGCCGGCCGGCCTGACCCCACGCATCGGCGGCGGCTTGGGGATCGTCCAGGTGGGTGGCGGCCTGCTGGTACAACGCCACGCTCTCGACGAGACGCTGCTGCCGTTCGAGGAGTGACGCCAGCCGCAGCATGGCTTCCGCCTGCCCTGGCCGCAGGTCGATGGCCTGGCGGTACATCGCCTCGGCGCGCCGGTACTCGCTGGCCTGGCGGAACGCATCGGCAACCACGATCGTGGCATCATAGGCCTCGTTGGGGTTCAGGGCCAACACATCGCGTGCCATCGCATCGAGGCTGCTCAGGTCACCCAGCCGTCCATAGACGCGCCCGCGGGCGCGGTAGGCCTCGCCAAATTTGGGGGCGATGGTCGTGGCCCGCGTATAGGCCGCAGCCGCGTCCGCCAGTTTTTGCTGGCGCTCACGCAGCTCACCCAGCAGGAAGTAGGCACCGGCATTGTTCGGATTGCGCTGGATCGACTGCTGCACCGCGTGCTGCACCGCTCGCTGCCGGTTTTGGCGCAGGGCGATGTCTGCCGCGCGTTGGTAGGCCACCGAAGCATCGGTGTCGACCGGGTCGAGTTTGCCGGCCTGCAGATACCAGCGCCGCGCGTCCTCGTGCTGTCCCATATCCTCCGAGACCTGAGCCAACAGCCATACAAACCAGGGCTCGGCCGGCAGCGCCAGATGTCCCTGACGAAGGATGCGCAGTGCCTCCTGCACCACCCTCTCGTCGAGGTACAGCCTGACGAGTTCCTGGTAGGCCTCGACACGCCGTGGATACTGGTCGATCGTATCCCGGTAGTGGGTGACCGCGTCGTCCAGACGCCCCTGCCACACGAGCAGACGAGCCCGCAGGAGATGGGCCTCATAGACCAGTTCGGGCCGGTGGGCCATGCTGTCCAGAACATCGTTGGCCTCGGCCGCCTGATCGTGTGTTGCCAACAGAGTGACCAGGCCTATGTAGGCATCGAACCCGTCTGGTTCTTCGGCAATCGCCAGGCGGTACACCCACTCGGCATCGGCCATCTGCCCTTTCTGCTGGTAGTACCACGCCAGGTCCGCATAGGCAATCTCCGCCAGTTCGCGCGCCTGGCGGTAAGCCTGTTCGGCGGCCTGCGGCTGATGGGCACGTCGCAGCAAAACGGCGAGACTGGCATAACCATCGGGACGCCAGGGGGCGCTGGCAATGGCAGCCTGGTATTCGGCCCGTGCCTCGTCGTGCTGCTGGGTCAATTCGTACGTTCTGCCAATGGCGAGGTGTGCGTCGTACTGCATCGTTGGCTGAAGTGCGACGATGCGCGCCTGGGCGGCGCGTACACCGGTCACGTTGCCTTGGGCGTGGTGCAGACGGCTGAGTGCCGCGTGGACATCGACACGCGTTTCATCGAGCGCCAGGGCTTTTTCCAGTTCCCGCTGCGCAGCCGCGTCATTGCC
>JAYRNS010000038.1:0-2365 GCA_041912075.1 Anaerolineae bacterium | reverse complement strand
TGCGATGGGAAGGTTTTCCTCTGCGATGCCTACGGTCACAATTATCGCGGGTCCCAAACCAGTACGCTTGTGGGGATGCGCACCGGGCATGGCTATTACGAATTCAGTGCCACAATGGTACCCGATTCGCGTCGCAAAAACGTCGCGCGGGTGTACCATTTTGCACAGACCTGTGGTAGAATTAAATCAACCAACAGGCCAATCAACCACCCGGTACGTCAACAGAGGCCACACAGGCCGGTCGGGTCAGGCGACCGGCCGCGAGCGATGAATGAGCTCGCCAGGCGGCGAGCCCCAACGATTGCGTTGCAGCTACAAGGCGAGGTGTCCCCGTGTCATCGCTCTCCATCACCCTCTTCGGCCCACCCCGCGCCGAGTACGCGGGCGTGACGCTGCGCTTTCATCGCCACCAAACGTTGGCATTACTCGCCTACCTGGCAGCTGCCGACCGGCCCCACAGCCGCGACGCGCTGGCAGCACTGTTTTGGCCGGAACAAGCCGAGCAGCCGGCCCACGGTGCGCTGCGCCGCATCCTCTATGACCTGGGGTGTACGATCGGCAAGGACTGGCTGAGGTTCGAGAATGGCCAGGTGACTCTCCCCGCCCAGCCTGGCCTGCTCGTCGACGTGCGCAGCTTCTGCACACTCCAGGCGCGCGTCACCGCCCACGGCCACACCCCCCATCACCTGTGCGACGACTGCCTGACCGCACTGACCGAGGCGGCGACCCTCTACCAGGACGACTTCCTGGCCGGCTTCACCCTTACCGGGTCAGCCGAGTTCGACGCCTGGCAGACCCTCACCACCGAGAACCTGCGCCTGGCACTGGCGGCTGGGCTGGAAAAACTGGCCAGCACACTGCTGACCTGCCACCACTACGACCAGGCCCTGCCCCACGCCCGGCGTTGGCTGACACTTGACCCGCTGCACGAGCCCAGCCACCGCCTGCTGATGCGCCTGTACGCCGCAACCGGCGACCCGGTCGCGGTGATCCGTCAATACGAACAGTACAGCCAGGTTCTGGCCGCGGAGCTGGGTATCGCCCCACCACCGGAGACCACGATCCTCTACCGTGAGTTGGCGTTCGGGCCGTGGCCAATGCGTGCTGAGGTGGCAGCAGCACCGTGGGAGGCTGCCGATGCTGCCGTCCACGGCGTCCCTGCCTCCCCCACGCCTCAACCTGCCGGCCGGCCCCATGCCCTTCACGGGTCGGGAAACTAAGGGCCTGTAAAAGAATAACTCACCGCCGATATTTGACAAGACAGATCAAATGTTCTACAATTGGCGCACAAAGTTGAGCAACGAAATCTGTCTGTGAGGAGCGAAGTATGAGCCAGGTACGTGTGCTGGTCGGTACGCGCAAGGGCGCGTTCATTTTGACGTCGGATGGTAAACGCCAGGCGTGGGACATCAGCGGTCCCCACTTCGCGGGTTGGGAGATCTACCACCTCGCTGGCTCGCCGGCGGACCCGAACCGCATCTACGCCTCGCAGTCGACCGGCTGGTTCGGCCAGCTCATCCAGCGCTCCGACGACGGCGGCCAGACGTGGGCACCCGTTGGTAATGAGTTTGCCTACGACGGCACACCCGGCACCCATCTGTGGTACGACGGCAGCCAACACCCCTGGGAGTTCAAACGGGTGTGGCGGATTGAACCGTCGCCCCAGGATCCGGACATGGTCTACGCCGGCGTGGAAGACGCGGCACTGTTCAGTACGAAGGACGGCGGTAAGACCTGGCAGGAGCTCCCTGGTCTGCGTGCGGTCAGCGGACACCTCTGGCAGCCGGGTGCCGGCGGGATGTGTCTACACACAATCGTGCTCGATCCCCAAAACCCCAACCAGCTCTTCGTGGCCATCTCGGCCGCTGGTGCCTTCCGCAGCGACGATGGTGGCACCACTTGGCGACCGATCACGCGTGGCTTGCGGTCGGACTACGAACTGCCCGATCCCACCGCCGCAGTCGGTCACTGCGTGCACAGCATCACCATGCACCCGGCGCGCCCCAACGTGCTGTACATGCAGAAACACTGGGACGTGATGCGCAGCGACGATGCCGGCGAGCTGTGGTACGAAGTCAGCGGCAACCTGCCCACCGACTTCGGTTTCCCCATCGCTGTGCACGCCCACGAGCCGGAAACTGTCTACGTCGTGCCGATCAAGAGCGATTCGGAGCACTATCCGCCCGAAGGCAAGCTGCGCGTCTACCGCAGCCGCACGGGCGGCAATGAATGGGAGGCGCTGACCCACGGTCTGCCGCAGCGCGACTGTTACGTCAACGTGCTGCGCAGTGCCTTGGCGGTCGATACGTTGGAATCGTGCGGCGTCTATTTCGGTACCACCGGTGGGCAGGTGTATGCCTCGGCC
>JAYRNS010000037.1:0-2294 GCA_041912075.1 Anaerolineae bacterium | reverse complement strand
TTTTTTCCTTCGGGGAAAATCGGGAAATGCGCCCAATGCTTCCGGGCTCGCCTCCGCAAAGGTCGCCACAGCCCGCCGCAGCGCGAGAGCCAGGCGAGCCGCGGCGGTCGGACCGGCCACCAGGGCGGCTGCACTGTCCAGGTCGCCGCGGCGTAGGGCTGGTACCGCGGGTGCTATCTGTCCCGGGCCGGCGATCAGGTCGAAACAGGCCAGGATTTGGGCCCGTGTACTGGCCACGAAGGCGTGAAACATCGCGGACGCCGACGCGTAGCCGGCCAGGGCATGGTTGAAACCCATGAGCTGCGGCATGCCCATGGCCGTGGCCGCGTAGGCGGCTGTTTCATCCAGGCAGCGCGCGATCTCGAAAGCCGCCCATTCGCCGGCCTGACCCGCGTGCACGGGCAGGCCCAGACCGTCGGGTGTGCTGCGGACACGCGACCGCTGCCAGGGGCGTGCAGGGTCGATGGCGAAGTACGCCGCAAACCGTTCCGGGTACAGGTGGCCCCATTGTGCGTAGAACACCGGCACCTCGAACCGAATCTGCAAACGCCCGTCCCGGCCGTAACCACTGCGCCCCGCGGTCACGGCCAGCAAGGCCACCACGGTGCCCACGTCGACCGCCAGGGCATCGGCGACCGCCACGAGGAGAGCGCCGTAATGGTTCCAGGTGTGGGCCACGCGCCGGGCCAGCACGTCGTGACCGGCGGGTGGTTTGATGTGCAGGTCGCGTGGAAAGGCCAACGCCGCCATGGCCAGATCGGCGCGCCCCTTGAGCCAGCCGGTGTCAGTCAGCAGACCGGCTGGTGCGGCCAACATCTGCCGCAGCAGCTCGTACAGCTGGTCGCGCTGTGCGGGGGTCAGGTTGGGCAGCTCGTCGATGCTGGGTCCGCGGTAAGGGGCGTTGCGTTCTGCCACCAGCGCATTCAGCTTGAGACCGGCGCGCCCCATCAGACCCCAGTTGCCGAGTTGGTGCGCCAGCGACACCGTCTTGAAGATCGTGATGATGTGCTGGTTGCGCACGCCGGGCGGCATCGGGCGTGGCCCGCCTTCGCCGCTGTCCGACGGCTCAACCAGGCGGCGCACGGAGGCCGCCTGAAAGGCAAAGTAGACCGGCTTCGGCTGCGTGCCGGTTAGCGAACCTTCGGGGTACAGACCGTAGTACTTGCCAGGAAAATCCTGCGTACAGAAAGCTACCGCCAGGTTGACCCAGGGGTCGTGGGCGAGCAGGTCGAGCGCCAGCGCCACACTCTGTGCCTGCTGTTCCTCCTTACCGCCGTCACTGGGCCAGCCCATTTCGGAGACGACCACCGGTTTGGGTTGTTTCTCGGCATCCAGGATGGCTTGTTTGACACTGCCCAGCAGCCGGCTGTACGTGGCGCGTACCGACCTGGCCTGGGTCGGCCAGTCGAGTTTACCCTCGTGCACGTACAGGTGATAGCCCACGGCATCGAAGGGGAAGGGGACGCCATCCCTGCCCCAGCCGAAACGTGTGACGCCGCCGGTGTAGGTGTCCTGCAAATAACCCAGGGCGCCGCCGTTGACCTCCAAACCCAGCAAAGGCCCCGACACCAGCATGACGTGGGCCGTGATCGGGTTGTTCTTGACCGCAGCGTAGATCTGCTGCAGCATGATGGCAAACCACCCCGGCTCGATCCAGGCCTGTGCCCAGGTCGTGCCAGGCGTGCGGTGCCAGTCGTTGGGTTCGTTGAACGACTCGGCAACCTCCAGGTCGGCGGCAAACATTTCGAGGATCGCGACAAAGGCCGCGGCGTAACGTTCGATCCAGGGATCGGTCGTGACGCCGGTTGGCGGCGCAAAGCGAAATGCATCACCCGGATCACCCACCGCTTCGGCGCCGATCAGCCCGTAGATTCGCAGCCCCTGGCCGCGGAAACCATCGATGAGCTGGCGGTACGTTTCCTGCCAGGTGCGCCCCTGGTGTCGCGTCGTGTCGCCAACGTGCGACCACGGGCCGAGGATAAAGTTGAGCCGCACCCAGCCGGCACCGCTGCCGGCGATCAGGGCCGGGTCGACGACCTGTGGCCGCAGGTTGCCCTGGGGGTCGATCGGTGCGTTGGCATCGATGCCCGCGATGTCGCGCAGCCGTTCAGGCGGTGGGCCGGGGAGACTGCGGGCGGGTGTGGCGGCGTTGGTTGCGTTCGGCGCAACGTTTGTTGATGTGGAAGACATGTTGGAATGCATCTCCAGCCTCGCACGAGTCGGATCGCGCATGGCAGCGCCCGGGTCTCGAAAGCGGTTGCTCATTTGAACAGACGACAGAACCAGTTACACCA
>JAYRNS010000036.1:0-1916 GCA_041912075.1 Anaerolineae bacterium | reverse complement strand
TCACGCCGCACAGCAAAGTGCTCATGGTCAACAGCCCGAGCAACCCGACCGGCCGCGTCTTCACGCGCGACGAAATCGACGCCATTGTGCGTGTCGCAACGGAATTCGATTTGATCGTGATCAGCGACGAGATCTACGAGCACCTGTTGTTCGACGGCGCCGTCCACTACTCACTCGCCGCTGAACCGGGTATGCTCGAACGGACCATCACGGTCAACGGTTTTAGCAAGGCCTATGCCATGACCGGCTGGCGCCTGGGCTGGCTGGCCGCGCCGGCACCGGTGGTCAAGCTGGCGATGAAGCTGCAGACGCACAGCGTCACCTCGGCGGCGTCGTTTGCCATGGCCGCCGGCATCGTCGCCCTCAATGGCCCGCAGGACTGCATCCAGGAGATGCTGGCGGCCTACACGGCGCGCCGCCGCTTTATGTTGGATGCGCTCGACGAGATCGAAGGCATCGAGTGCGCTCCCATCGAGGGTGCGTTCTACCTCTTCCCGCGCTTCACCCACTCGACGAAAAACAGCGTCGAACTCGCCACCGCACTGCTGGAAGGGGCTGACATTGCCTGCACACCCGGTGCTGCCTTTGGTGCCGCCGGCGAAGGCCACGTGCGCTTTTCGATTGCCACCGCCATGCACGACCTGGAACGCGCCGCCGAACGCCTGGCCCGCGTCGTACCGAACCTCTAAACCACCCACCCTCGACCACTCATCCAACCGCATAGAACACAAAGGAACACAGAAACTCTTTGTGTTCTATGCGTGCTATGTGGTGAATGGTGTGCTCATGGGCATCGCAGGTCACTGCGCCTTCTGCAGCTGACACGCGTTCAGCCGTCATTCGCGTATTCGCGGGCAGAATTCGCGGATGGCATCTGCGCCCGCCGTACCGAACTGCACAAACAAACTTCCCCATCCTTGTGCACATTCAACGTAGTCGCAGCCTGACTCATTGTGATACCCTTCTTGCCATGGGGCGCTGCGGCGCTCACGTACTATGCAGGAGGAGTATCACGTGCTATGAAGCCCAAACTGTTTCGTTTTGGCGTCCGCCTGGGCGCGCTGCTTTCATCGCTGGCAGTCTTCGTCGTACTGGCACCGCGCGCCTTTGCCCAGGCCACTGACCCCGGGGCGGACGCCGGTGTTGGCCTCAACATCATGTGGATGCTGTTCGCTGGTTTCCTCGTCTTTTTCATGCAGGCCGGCTTTGCCCTGGTCGAAACCGGTTTCACCCGGGCCAAAAACGTTGCGCACACGATGATGATGAACATGATGGTGTTCTGCATCGGTGCGCTGGGTTACTGGTTGACCGGGTTCGCCCTGCAGTTCGGTGCGGTCAACTACCAGTTCGCCGCCACCGGCACGGCCGCGGCCTGGTCACACGCCCCAACCACCCTGGGCGATTGGACAGGTCTGCTGGCCACCCCACTCCTACAATTTGGCCAGTTTGGCATTGCCGGCGGGAGCGGGTTCATGCTCACGGGGCTGAGCGCCAATGTGGGTATCCTGGCCTTCTTCCTGTTCCAGATGGTATTCATGGACACCGCGGCCACCATTCCGACCGGTTCGATGGCCGAGCGGCTCAAGTTCACCGGCTTCTGCCTGATGAGTCTGTGGGTGTCGATGTTCATCTACCCTCTGATCGGTCATTGGGTCTGGGGTGGGGGCTGGCTGCAGAACCTGGGCCGCATCACCGGCTGGGGCAACGGTGCGGTCGATTTTGCTGGCTCTGGCGTGGTGCACATGGTGGGCGGTGTGATTGCGCTCGTCGGTGCGATCATCATCGGCCCACGTATCGGCCGTTTCAATAAAGACGGCTCGCCCAACGCCATGCCCGGTCACAACATCCCCATGGGTGTGTTGGGCACCATCATCCTGTTCTTTGGCTGGTTCGGTTTCAACCCCGGCTCTTCCCTG